>JBIIZX010000385.1:0-3898 GCA_044346055.1 Burkholderiaceae bacterium
GGTCACGTTGCCCTTCAGTTCGAGTTCAATGTCGTTGTTCGAGGGGTTGCGGATGCGCACGTCCTCGGCAATCAGCACGCCGCTGCCGTTGTAGACGCCGCGGGCAATGACGTAAAGGTTGTTGGCGAGCGACTGGTTGGCCGGCGTGACGCGGGCGTTGCGCGCGTCGACACTGACGCCATTGATCTCGAACGTACCGTTGGCCGCGTTGAACTTGCTCATCGTGCCCGACAGTTCGGTGCGCGCGCTGCCCGTGGTTGGAGTGCGGTCCTTGATGCGGATCGCATCCGCCGACAGGCGTGGCCCGGTCGTGATGGTCTTGCTGCTGAAGACGACCACGCCCTGGCCATTGGCGAGCGACCGGTTGGCCGGGACGATCGTGGTCGTGCTTTCGACGGCGACGGTGAGTTCGCCGAGCCGGAAGGTCGGCGGCGTGGTCGTCGTGGTGTAGTTCTCAACCACGCCCGCAATGCGCTGCATGCCCGCCGGCAGCGACGCCAGCTTCTCGACGCGCGAGGCCTGGATCACATCGCGGTTGAGCGTGGCGTCGTACACCGGCGTGCCATGCACTTCGACGATGTCATTCACCGCCATTTGCGCGAGCGACGTGTAGCCCTCGAGCAAGGTGATCGGGCCCGCATTGGGGTTGGTGTTCAGCCGCACCGTCTGGCCGGCAAGCTTGAACTGCGGCGGCGTGGCAGCCGCGGTGACTTCAGACACGATGCCGGCAACGGTTGCCTCGACCCGGATGCGATCGGCAATGCCGGGCGTGGTCGAGGTGATCTCAACCCGATCGCCAATTGCGAGCTCTGCCGGTACCGCCGCCTGTCGCGGATCGACCTCGGTGTCGATCACGGCGTTGCGCTCGTCCCAGATGGTGCCGTCGACCACCACGGAGCCAAAGCCGGTGATGCCGCCGGTGACGGTGGGGATGGAGGAGGTGGGGCCGCCGCCTGTGCCGCCGCTGCCCACGCCTGCTGTCTCGCCTCCGCCGCAGGCTGCGAGGATCATTGCTGCGATCAGTGCCGCCAATTGCGGCAACAGGCGAAGCTTGCGCGTCATTGCTCTACTCCTTCGAATCTTCCGAGGCGACATCGCCGATGGCAGCCGGCCCCATGTTCTCGTCATAGAAGAACACGCCAAACCGCATGCGCATCGAACGCTCCGCGGGAGGGAGCAGTTGATCGTTCTCCGCGAGGCTTGTCGCTTCGCTGATAATTTGGCGAAAAGCCTTCATCCAGAGCTGGCGCGCCCTCAGATGCAACTGGTGGGTCGAAGTTGGGGACAGGTGATCGGCAAAGACTGCGTACTCCAGGAAAGGTGGCTCTCCGTCCTGCTCGGTCAGATTGGTTGCACACGCGGCCACGTGGTCGCGAACGTTCTGGCCAAAGTAGTGCGCGCGGTCCATGAAGCCACTGGTGGGCATGAACAGATCGCTTGTCAAGCTCACGATCTCGTCGTTGACCTGCGCGAGGCCGAGCCGTCGCAACTCGTCAAGCACGGATCTAGCGTGAAAGTCCTTGCTTACAGATTGCGAGAGCTTTTCAAACGACATTTCGTCGCCGCGACCGCGAAGAGGTAGTGGCCTCGGTGCGCCGTCCGGTCCTTCTAGATCAGGCTGCGTCAACCAACGCGTCACAACTTCGCTCGCGAGCGACCATGCGCGCTGCGCGGCTGACTCCTCGGCGAGTTCCTCGTCGGTCATCACCCGGACGTCCTTGCGATGCACGCCGGAGAGCAGGCTCAGTGCTGAATCGGTGATCTTCTTTTCGTCCTTCAGCAATTCCGAGCGGGCAGCGTCCAGGAACACTCTCTTCAATGCCTGCGCAAAGACGGGATAAGTCACGCCATGCGAGACGAGGGCGCGCGCCAGCGGCGCGAGCATTGTCAATGACTCACGCAGCAACACGTCGGCACGAGTGACCTGAGGTACCTTTTCGTTCACAAGAAACACCGCGAAAGCAAATTCTCGGGGATTATTTCCCGCTTCTGAGTTGTTCGAAAGGCCATACCGCGGCTTTCCCGACGGGCGGTGATCGTCCAGAAAGATGGTGTGGCTGAAAGTGGGTGAGCCGCAGAGCACGGCGGCGGTTGAACTTGCAGCTTCAAGGAGGCGATGTCCAAATGAACGACGATCAACAGCAACCGCAGTCAGAATTGATCAAACCTTTGACTCCTGAAGAACTCGCATCGGTGGCGGGGGGTGGAGTCGGCAACGGTGGAACGGGCACCGGCCCGACTCCAATGGAAGCCAACATTTAAGTCGCCGCCACGTGCCAAAACGGCCGGCCCTGCTGGCCGTTTTGCTTTCCGCCTTCCGCCAAGCACAATCGCGCCCTTTGCCGTGGGCCGCCCGCCCTTCGGCGCTGAACTGCGCCCGACATGCCGTTTCTGCCCGAATCCCTGTTCACCCACGACATGCCGCGCCGCACTGCGGTGCTGTTGGTCAATCTCGGCACGCCCAACGCGCCCGAGGCGGGACCGGTGCGCCGGTATCTCAAGCAGTTCCTGTCGGATGAGCGGGTGGTGGAGATCCCGCGGCTGATCTGGTGGCCGATCCTGAACGGGATCATCCTGACCGTGCGGCCACGCAAGTCGGCGGCCAAGTACGCCACCATCTGGAGCCCGGAAGGCTCGCCGCTCAAGGTCTATTCACAGCAGCAGGAGACGCTGCTGCGTGGCTATCTCGGTGAGCGCGGGCTCGACGTCGACGTGGCGCTGGCCATGCGCTATGGCGAGCCCTCGGTCGAATCGGTCATGGCGCAGCTGCGCGAGCGGCACACCGAGCGGCTGCTGATCGTGCCGATGTATCCGCAGTACTCGGCCACCACCACCGCCACAGTGTTCGATGCCGTGCATGCCGTGCTCGCGCGCACGCGCAACGTGCCGGAGGTCCGCTGGGTCAAGCACTTTCACGATCACCCGGGCTACATCGAGGCGCTGCGCCAGTCGGTCCTGGCCTACTGGAAAAAGCACGGCCGCGCGCAGGACGGCGACGGCAAGCTGGTAATGAGCTTCCACGGCGTGCCGCGTCGCACGCTGGAGCTGGGCGACCCGTACCACTGCGAGTGTCACAAGACCGCGCGCCTGCTAGCCACGGCGCTTGGCCTGTCCAAGGACGAGTACATGGTGAGCTTTCAGTCGCGCTTCGGGCGGGCGGAGTGGCTGCAGCCTTACACCGCACCGCTGCTCGAGCAACTGGGGCGCGCCGGCACCAAGCGGGTCGATGTCATCTGCCCCGGCTTTGTGGCCGACTGCCTGGAAACGCTGGAGGAGATCGCGCAGGACGGCAAGGAGGAGTTCGAGCACACGGGCGGTGGCGAGTACCACTACATCCCATGCCTGAACGACACTCCGGCCTTCATCCACGCACTGGCCGGTGTGGTGCAGCAGCACACGCAGGGCTGGCCCATGAGCCGCGCACAAACTGCGCAAGTCGCATCTGAGTTGCAGCAGCAGTTGGCCGCAGCGCAGGCGCTGGGCGCCGCGCTCTAAAGCGTCAATCGCAGAGCGGGTTCAGGAGCCGCTGGCCAGCGCGGCGCTGCTGGTGACTTGCACCCGCATGCCAATGCGCACATTGCGGTCGTCGTAGCGGATGGTCCGAACGCTGCCGTCTTCCATGCGCACATCGAGGGCTAGGCTGCCTTCGGGCGCCTGGCGCAGGCCGAATTTCGATGCCGTTACCGGCCGCACCGCCACCACCTCGCCGCAGCGGATGCATGCGTGGGATGCCGACACGTCCGCATGCAGCGGTGCGCGATTGACCAGCACCAACGCCGCCACCGCGCCCACCATGAGCATGGCCGCAGGTGTCTGGCCGCGCAGCGAGTCACGCCGGCGGACGACGGGGGGCACGGGGTTCAGGGTGGCACTCATGGGCGTGTGACTGGTTGAAGAT
>JBIIZX010000386.1:0-3890 GCA_044346055.1 Burkholderiaceae bacterium
TCCGACTGTCACGGATGTCACCGTGAACGGTCAGGGCCTCAGGAAAGTTTTGGCGAAACGTTGCGCAAGCATCCGGGTCGGAATCATTGCCGAGCACCGTGCGGAACCCTGCTTGCCGAAAGCCCTCTGCGATGCCGCCCGCGCCCGAAAACAGGTCAAGCACCGTGTGTTCGCCTAACAGCCTTGAAGCCAAAGTTTTCCCTCGACAAGGAGCGCTACGTAGTCAGTACTGTATATGCTTACAGTGCTTGCCGTCTAGGTCTCACCTGCTAAAACCATTCTCACATGACGGCCACCTGGAGCGAGAAGCGCGTGTCGTTGCAACGCTGCTTCCATTTCGCCCTTGACCCGGTTGTAGAACATCGCGGAGCCCGTGTCTTCGCCCAGTGCGCTCACCACCAACCCGGTGGCCCCGGCCAGCATCGCCAGGTGCTGGGCCTCGTCCATGGTTGCCCCGCTCAAAACCGAGCGCAGATGCCAGGCCTTCGGCCGCGTCAAGCTCACGATGCGGGAGGTCGACAGCGTCAGTCCAACGCCCGAGCGCTTGACACGACCCCACGGCAGACGCAGGCCCACGCGGTCGCAGCAGTTTCAGTGGACGCAGCCGGCGTTGACCTGCGCCAGCAGCCGTTGCGCACGCGCGACTCGATCATTGCGAAACGTCCGCGGTGCCGCGCCTACCCGCCGACGTGACCAGATCGGCTTGAGTCGTGGCGCGCGCCAATGAATTCTTTCCCGCACGAGTCGCTCGGATCACGCCGAATTCACCGAGGATTCACAAGAAACGCAACTGACACGAACAGGCTTGCGTCCAGTCCAATTCGGCATCAGCTGGCGACACATGCACTCTCCTCGCAACTTCGGACGTTCCTTGATTGTGACGATGGTCTTGGCAGTGCAATCGCTGACCACATCGGCGCAGGGAAGCAGCACGTCAACGGTTCTGCTGTTGCCCGTTGACGGGCCGATGGTCGGCAACTACACCCGGGCAACCACGCGCGATTGGACCGGCATCTATTGCACGGGTCTGAACACCCCCGAGGCTCGGTGCTTGGCACAGCCGACGGTCGCGCTGATCCAACGAACGATGGAGTTCAGCTATACGGCCGACGTTGCCGACACGCCGTCTTCCACGCTGACGTTCCTGCCGGCCAATCCGATGTTCCTGCTGTTCCGTCCTGTACTCCCGCGCGGGCCGGTGCCCGTTGCGCAGGTCGGTGCGGCCACTCGCGAGGGTCGACAGCTGCGGCATCCGATTCAATTTCGCGGCCAGACCTGGGAACTGCGCTTGCCGAACTATGCGATCGAGGGGCTCAGCGGCGACGCGGTGGATGACGCCGAGCGTCTCGCCTGTCGCCCTGGGCGAGTGTTCGTCATCGAGTTGCAGCACAGTCAAACAGCGTTGCGCTGGAAGCGCGCGCTGTGCGATGAGCCCACGAACGGGATGGCAGAAGGAGGAGCGAAACCAGTGTGGATCGGTGACGTGGACGGCGACGGCTTACCCGACGTACTGCTCGACCTTCCGTCTCATCCGCAAGCGGGCACGCACATGCTGCTGCTGTCGAGCGATCCGGAGCGCAAGATCGCGTTCGTCTACGACCGACCTGGCAATCCGGGTTGTTGACGGCGACTGAGTCGCTGTAGCTCGTCCTTTCTTGAGCACAGCCGGATTTCCGAGCGCAGGGCGGTAGCAGTGTTTCGCGCAAGGTTCCGCGGCGGTGCCGCTCACCGGTCTGACCGCCCTGCGCCCTGCATCGCCGCCGACGCAAGCGCCGCGGGCGGGCTGTCCTGCTGCGCGGCCTGCACCAGCGCCGCAGCCACGTCATCAGCGTTGACCGGCCGCACGGCAGCAGGGATGAACGCACGCAGCAGGCGCGTGGCGGCGAGTGCCAGCCGCTCGCCCAGGCGCCACTCGGTACGCTCGCCGGCCAGCAGGCTAGGCTGGGCGATCACCAGCGAGCGCAGTGGCAGCGCCTTCAGGCCAGCTTCGGTCTCACCCTTGACGCGGTTGTAGAAGTTGCGCGAGTTGGCATCGGCGCCGAGGGCGCTCACCACGAGGAACCGCCGCGCGTGGGCGGCCACGGCCCAGCGGGCGAGTGCCAGCACGTAATCGTGATCAACGCGGCGAAACGCCGCCTGCGAGCCTGCCGTGCGAATCGTGGTGCCGAGCGCGCAGTAGACGTCGGTCTCGGCGCCCGGCGGCACGCTCGCCAAGGCGCGATCCAGTGCATCGAAGTCTGCTGGGCAAGCGCTGAGCTTGTCGTGCGGTGGCAATGGCCGCCGCGTCAGTGCGTGAACTCGCGCAATGCCGGCATCAGCGAGCAGGCGTGCGAGCAGCGCGCTGCCGACCAGTCCGGTCGCACCTGCAAGCACCGCGTGGCGCGCAGTCTTGGGCGCAGGCGTCGCCATTACGCGCTGCGCAGATGCCAGGCCTTGGTCCGCGTGAAGGTCTCGATGCCGTAGGTCGACAGCGTGAGGCCCATGCCCGAATGCTTGAGGCCGCTCCACGGCAGGCGCGGGCTCACGCGGTCGCAGCAGTTCCAGTAGACGCTGCCCGCGTTGACCTGAGAGAGCAGCCGCTGCGCGCGCGTTGCGTCCTTGGTGTAGACGCCTGCCGTGAGGCCGTAGTCCGTATCGTTCATCAGCCGCACTGCCTCGTCGTCGCCACTGACCTTCTGGATACCGACGATCGGGCCGAAGCTTTCCTCACGCATCACGGCCATGTCGTGATTCACGTTGGTGAGCACTGTGGGCTCGAACCAGTGACCGCCGGGCCGGTCGAGCGCACGGCCGCCGACCAGCACTTTTGCGCCTTTGGCCTGCGCGTCGGCCACCTGCATGGCGAGCACCTTGACCTGCTGGCTGCGAGTCAAGGGGCCGATATACGTCGCCTCATCGTTCGGCTCGCCGACCTTGAAGCCCTGCACTTCCTTGATGAAGGCGGCGACGAAGGCATCGTGGATGCGCTCGTGCACGTAGATGCGCTCGACCGAGCAGCAGCTCTGGCCGGTGTTGTACATCGCGCCATCGGCGAGCGAGGCGGCTGCGGCGGCGATGTCGACGTCCTCGCACACATACGTTGGATCCTTGCCGCCCAGCTCCAGCTGCAGCTTGATCATGCGGCCGGCCACTGCCTCGGCGATGCGCTTGCCCGTGCCATATGAGCCCGTGAAGGACACGCCGTCCACCGGCTCCTTGAGAAGCTCGATCCCCACGCACCCGCCGCCGACCAGCACCGCAAACACATCCTGCGGCACGCCGCTGGCATGCAGCAGATTGCCGATCTCCAGTCCAGTGAGCGTGGCGTACTCGCTCGGCTTGTACAGCACCGCATTGCCTGCGAGCAGCGCCGGCACGAACACGTTGGCGCCGACAAAGTAGGGGTAGTTCCAGGCCGAGATGTTGGCCACCACGCCGAGCGGCGTGTGCTGGATGCTCTCGACCACGCCGCCGTCGTTGAACACTTCGCGCGGCGCCAGCGTCTTCTCGGTCTCGGCCAAAAAGAAGTCGATGCGCCCGAGCACCCCGTTGACCTCGTTGCGCGCCTGCTTGATCGGCTTGCCGACCTCCGAGGTCAGCACGGCGGCCAGGCGCTCCACGTTCTGCACCAGTGCCTCCCGAAACCGCCCGATCACCGCCATCCGCGCGGACAACGGCGTCGCTGCCCACCCCGCCTGCGCGCTGCGCGCGGCCAGGTAGTTGGCATGCACCGACTCGTGCGTGTCTTCAGGCAGCTCGGCGATGACGGTGGCGTTGGCGGGGTTGGTGATTGAGAGCATTGGGTTTGGGATTCAGGATTCAGGATTCAGGGATCGGAGGCCGGGCGTCGAGTCGGAAGTCGCGAGTCGGGAGTAGAGCGTGGAGCACTAGGGATGGTGCCATCCCCGCCC
>JBIIZX010000387.1:0-3867 GCA_044346055.1 Burkholderiaceae bacterium
CTCTGATCGTTCTCGGTGGCAGCATCCGCGCACTGCCGGTCGTGACCGCGTGCTTCGAGTTCGAATTCATGGGCGGCTCGATGGGCTCAGTGGTGGGCGAGCGCTTCGTGCGCGGGGTGCAGGTCGCCATCGAACAGAAGGTGCCGTTTATCTGCTTTACCGCCACCGGTGGCGCGCGCATGCAGGAAGGCCTGCTGTCGCTGATGCAGATGGCCAAGACCACCGCGATGATCGCCAAGCTGGCCGAGGCCAAATTGCCGTTCATCTCGGTGCTCACCGACCCCACGATGGGCGGCGTGTCGGCCAGCTTTGCGTTCATGGGCGACGTGGTGATCGCTGAGCCCAAGGCGCTGATCGGCTTTGCCGGCCCGCGCGTGATCGAGCAGACAGTGCGCGAGAAACTCCCCGAAGGCTTTCAGCGTGCCGAGTTCCTGATCACCAAGGGCGCCATCGACATGATCGTCGACCGCCGCAACATGCGCGACGAGGTCGCACAGCTGCTGGCGCTGCTGCAGCGGCAGCCGCTGGATGCATTGAGTTAGGAGGATTGAGCTTGCAGGATTGAGTTGACCCGCAAGCTGCGGCCGTTCCATTTTTCTCAATTCTCAATCCTCAATCCCCAATCCTCCAGGCTCCATGCCACAAAGGACCCTGGCCGACTGGCTCGCCCACGTCGAGCGCCTGCACCATCGCCCCATCGATCTGACGCTCGATCGAGTGCGCGCCGTGGCGGCGCGGCTTGACTTGTCCTTCGACTGTCCAGTGTTCATCGTCGGCGGCACCAACGGCAAGGGCTCCACCTGCGCAATGCTGGATTCGATCCTTCGCGCAGCCGGCTACCGCACCGCGCTGTACACCTCGCCGCACCTGCAACGCTTCAACGAGCGCGCGCAGATCAACGGTGTGATCGCCACCGACGAAGAACTGATCCCGCACTTCGAGGCGGTGGAAGCCGCCCGGCAAGGCGAAAGCCTTACCTACTTCGAGTTCACCACGCTGGCCATCCTGCATCTGTTCGTGCAGGCGCGGGTGGAGGCGGCTGTGCTCGAGATTGGTCTGGGCGGGCGGCTCGATGCGGTCAACATCATCGATGCCGACTGCTCGATCCTCACCTCGATCGACCTGGACCACATGGACTATCTGGGGCCGACGCGCGAGCACATCGGCTTTGAAAAGGCGCACATCTATCGACCGGGGCGGCCGGCCATCTGCGGCGATCCACAGCCGCCGGCAGCCGTGCTGGAGGTCGCGGGCAACATGGGCGCGGACCTGTGGCGCTTTGGCCGCGACTTCAACTACTCCGGTGACCGGCAGCAGTGGGCCTATGGCGGGCGCACGCAACGACGCGCCGGGCTGCCGTATCCGGCGCTGCGCGGGGCCAACCAGCTACTCAACGCCTCGTCCGCGCTGGCCGCGCTCGAAGCGCTCGCCGACCGGCTGCCGGTCAGCCAGCAGGCGGTGCGACAGGGTCTGCTCACGGTCGCGATTCCCGGCCGCTTCCAGGTTCTGCCCGGGCGGCCGACGGTCGTGCTCGACGTGGCGCACAACCCGCATGCGGCCGCCGTGCTGGCGCAGAACCTCGATGCGCAAGGCTTTTTCCCGGTCACGCACGCCGTCTTCGGCATGCTGGGCGACAAGGATATCGCCGGAGTGATTGCCAAGCTCGGCACCCGGATCGACCACTGGCATGTCGCACCCACGCCAGGTGGACGCGGGGTCTCGGCCGAGCATGTCGCGCAACTGTTGAGCACCGTCGGCGCGGGGCAGGGCAAGGACCAGTCGATCAGTGTCTACGCAAGCCTGAGCGGGGCGTTCACGGCAGCCGAGGCCGCCGCAGAGGTCGATGCTAGGATTCTCGTGTTCGGCAGCTTCACCACCGTGGCAGCGGCGATGCAAGTGATCGAGCAGCGGCGCACGCCGCGTGCGTAGGCGTCGCAGCCAGCACGCTCGGCGCGAATCGAACTCAACCAGCAGCAAGACATGGCCTGACCGGCCGAGTGCGCGACTCCCTGCGGCAATGAAATGGGCCTTCTGGCGGCGTGAGCCTGCCACTTCTCCCGGGGCAGACACTCGCACTGCGGCGCGCTCGCGCGCTGCCGACGCTGACGCGCCCCGCGCCGACCCTGCCGCCGAGTTGCGCGTGCGTGCGCGCCGCCGCCTGATCGGCGCCGCGGCACTGCTGCTGGCAGCCGTGGTCCTGGTGCCGATGGTGCTCGATCCGGCACCGCGACCAGTGGCCGACACTGTCCCGATCGACATTCCCAGCGAAAAAACACCGTTCACGCCACGCCTGTCACTGCCACGGGTGCCTGAGCCTGCCAACGTCCCCATGGCGCCGCCCGATGTGTCGCCTGCGCCAGAATCCGGCAAGGGCGATTCCGAGGGCAAAGGCGCGACCAGCGCCAAGGGCGACACAAAGGGCGAAGCCAGGTCCGACGCGAAAGCAGAGGCGAAAGGCGACGCCAAGGCAGAGCCCAAGCCCACCGACGCCAAGACGACAACCGACGCGCAGCGGGCGCGCGGCATCCTCGAAGGCAAGGCGGCTGCAGACAAGAAAGGCAAGTTCATCGTGCAGGCCGCCGCGCTGGCCAGCGAAAGTGCGGCGGGCGAGCTGGCAGCCCGGTTGAAGAAGGGTGGACTTGCGCCATATACCGAGCGGGTGCAGACGCAGGATGGCGTGCGCTGGCGGGTGCGCGTCGGACCCTATGTCACGCGCGATGACGCCGAGAAAGCGCGCGCACGCCTGCGTGCACTGGATGTGAACGCGACCGTGGTCGGCGGATGATGCCCGTCGACTGGGCGATCGTCGCAGTGGTGGCGCTGTCTGTGCTGCTCGGGCTGATCCGGGGGCTGATGCGCGAACTCTTGTCGCTGGCTGGCTGGATCGGTGGCGTGCTGCTGGCACTGCACTATGCGTCAACGCTCGGCAGCCAGCTGCCGTTCGACCTGTGGCCACAGGCCAAGACCGCGATTGCCGCGCTGGCGATCGTGATCGGTTGCGTGAGCGCCTCTGTGCTGTTGGCCTGGGTGCTGCGCCAGATGCTCAAGGCGGTCAAGCTTTCGGGTGTTGATCGCGTTTTTGGCGGCCTGTTTGGCTTTGCGCGCGCCTGTTTCATCATCGGCTTGGCCGTGTTGATGACGCGCGGAACCACCGTGGTCAAGCAACCGCTGTGGACCGAGTCATTGTTGTTGCCACACGTCGGACGGGCAGTGGAAGCGGCGGTACGACGGATGGCGCCGGTACTACCAATGTCCATGCTCGTTTCGCCTCCGCCCGCGCCGCTGGCGAGTGCGGCGGGTCATGCTGGAGTGCTGGCGCTGCCTGGGTAACAATCCCCCGGCAAAGCCGGGGGCATTCGTTTTGTGAGCCGCTCAAAGCGGCTGTCGGGCTCGCTAACGCGAGCCCACATGGGTGGAGCCACCTGAAGGTGGCCGACTATCTCCACAGGCCAAGCTGATCCAGGCGCTCGTCTTCCTTTTCTTGGTTGCGGATGTACTCCCGAATCAATTGCTCGTCGCGCCCGACCGTGGAGACAAAGTAGCCGCGGGCCCAGAAGTGCTGCCCGACGAAATTGCGCCTCCTCTCACCGTACACCCGTGCCAAGTGAATCGCGCTCTTGCCCTTGATGAACCCGATCACCTGCGACACTGCGTCCTTGGGTGGAATAGAAATCATCATGTGCACGTGATCGGGCATCAGGTGCCCTTCCTCGATCCGACTTTCCTTCTGCGCTGCGAGCTTGCGAAACACCTCGCCCAGGTGCTGGCGCAACTGCCCGTACAGCGTCCGGCGTCGGCACTTCGAAATGAACACCACGTGATATTTGCACGTCCATGCGCTGTGGCTGAGACTGTCAAACTTGTCCA
>JBIIZX010000172.1:0-7238 GCA_044346055.1 Burkholderiaceae bacterium
CTGGATGACGCCACCCGCAAGCAACTCGAGCGCGGCCGCATGGTCACCGAGCTGATGAAGCAGCCGCAGTACCAGCCGCTGCAGGTGTGGGAGCAGGCGGTGACGCTGTTCGCGGTGAACAACGGCCATTTTGATGACATCGACGTCAAGAAGGCGCTGGCCGCGGAAAAAGGCCTGCGCGACTTCCTGAAGAGCAAACACGCGGCGCTGGTGGATCGCCTGGAGTCGACCAAGGACCTGCCCAAGGACGACGAGGCGGCCCTGACGGCCGCCATTGTCGAGTTCAAGAAGACCGGCGCGTACTGATCTCGCGGAGCGAACGTTGCAGTTGAACCATGTTTTTGCGTCGGGCCGCCCCAAGCAAAAACATCTGACTGGACTCGACGAGATGCACGTGCGCGCGAAGCGCGCGTACATCTCGTCGACATAACCCATGCCAAGCACTAAAGAGATCCGCGTCAAGATCAAGAGCGTGCAGAACACGCGCAAGATCACCAAGGCGATGGAAATGGTGGCCGCGTCCAAGATGCGCAAGGCGCAGGACCGCATGCGCCATGCGCGCCCCTATGGCGACAAGATCCGCAACATCGTTGCGCACCTGGCAAGCGCCAATCCGGAGTACCGCCACGCCTTCGTGGTCAAGCGCAGCCAGATCCGCAACGTCGGCCTCATTCTCGTATCGACCGACAAGGGTCTGTGCGGCGGCCTGAACACCAACATCCAGCGCGCGGTGCTGCAGCGGGTCAAGCAGTGGGAGGCCGAGGGCGTGAAGTTCCAGGCCACCGCGATCGGCAACAAGGGCTTTGGCTTCCTGCAGCGGTTGAATGCCGTGATCGTCTCGCACGTGGTGCAGCTGGGCGACAAGCCGCATCTCGAGAAGCTGATCGGCCCGATCAAGCTGCAGCTGGACGCCTATGCCGAAGGCCGGCTGGATGCCGTCTACATCGCCTACTCGCGCTTCATCAACACCATGAAGCAGGAGCCCGTGATCGAGCAGCTGCTGCCGCTATCGGCCGAGCGCTTTGCGCAGAGCGAGGAAGAGCGGCGCGCCTACAGCTGGGACTACCTGTACGAGCCCGATCCGCAGCGCGTGATCGACGAGCTGATGACGCGCTATGTCGAGGCGATCATCTACCAGGCGGTGGCGGAGAACATGTCTTCGGAGCAGAGCGCGCGCATGGTGGCGATGAAGGCCGCCAGCGACAACGCCAAGAAGCTGATCGAGGAACTGCAGCTCGTCTACAACAAGACGCGCCAGGCGGGCATCACCAAGGAACTGTCCGAGATCGTGGGCGGTGCTGCGGCCATTTCATAAGTCGGTGAAAGGTGAAAGGTAAAACGTGAAACGTAACGACACGCCGCCCTCACCTTTCACACTTCACGTTTCACATTTCACCATTGGATCCAAGGAATCAACATGAGCACCGGAACCATTGTTCAGTGCATCGGCGCGGTGGTCGACATCGAGTTCCCGCGCGACCAGATGCCCCGGGTGTATGACGCCCTGACGCTAGAGCAGGACGCAGGCAACAAGCTGGTCGAGCAGGGCCTGACCTTCGAGGTCGAGCAGCAGCTGGGCGACGGCATCGTGCGCACCATCGCGATGGGCTCCTCCGACGGCCTGAAGCGCGGCATGACGGTCAAGAACACCGGCGAGAACATCATGGTGCCCGTGGGCCCCGGGGTGCTCGGCCGCGTGATGGACGTGCTGGGCCGGCCGATCGATGAAAAGGGCCCCATCCAGTCGAACGAGCGCCGCGCCATTCACCAGTTGGCGCCGAAGTTCGACGAGCTGTCCCCGTCGGTCGAGCTGCTGGAAACCGGCATCAAGGTGATTGACCTCGTGTGCCCGTTTGCCAAGGGCGGCAAGGTCGGCCTGTTTGGCGGTGCCGGCGTGGGCAAGACCGTCAACATGCTCGAGCTCATCAACAACATCGCCAAGGAGCACTCGGGCCTGTCGGTGTTCGCCGGTGTGGGTGAGCGCACCCGCGAGGGCAATGACTTTTATCACGAGATGTCGGACGCCAAGGTCATCGTGCAGGAAGACCTCAGCCAGTCCAAGGTGGCAATGGTCTTCGGCCAGATGAACGAGCCGCCGGGCAACCGCCTGCGCGTGGCGCTCACGGGCCTCACGATGGCCGAGCGCTTCCGCGACGAGGGCCGCGACATCCTGTTCTTTGTCGACAACATCTACCGCTACACGCTGGCCGGCACTGAGGTGTCAGCACTGCTGGGCCGCATGCCCTCCGCCGTGGGCTATCAGCCGACGCTGGCCGAGGAAATGGGCCGCCTGCAGGAGCGCATCACCTCGACCAAAGTGGGTTCGATCACCTCGATCCAGGCCGTGTATGTGCCTGCCGACGACCTGACCGACCCCAGCCCGGCCACCACCTTCGGTCACCTTGATGCGACCGTCGTGTTGAGCCGCGACATCGCCGCGCTTGGCATCTATCCGGCAGTGGACCCGCTCGATTCGACCTCGCGCCAGATCGACCCGAACACGATCGGCGAGGAGCACTACAACACCACGCGCCGCGTGCAGGCCACGCTGCAACGCTACAAAGAGCTGCGTGACATCATCGCCATTTTGGGCATGGACGAGCTCTCGCCCGAGGACAAGCTGGCGGTGAGCCGCGCGCGCAAGATCCAGCGCTTCTTGTCGCAGCCGTTCCATGTGGCCGAGGTGTTCACGGGCGCGCCGGGCAAGTACGTGCCGCTCAAGGAAACGATCCGCGGCTTCAAGATGATCGTCGAGGGCGAGTGCGACGCGCTGCCCGAGCAGGCGTTCTACATGGTCGGCACGATCGACGAGGCGTTCGAGAAAGCCAAGAAAATGCAGTGATCCGTGAGCCGTGAGCCGTGATCCGAAGGGGACACGACACGCGGCGGATCGAATCACAGATCACAGATCACGGATCACGGATCACGAAAAATGGCCACCATCCACGTTGACGTCGTCTCCACCGAAGAAAGCATCTTCTCTGGCGAGGCGGACTTTGTCGTGCTGCCGGGCGAGGCGGGCGAGCTGGGCATCTATCCCAAGCACACGCCGCTGATCACGCGCATTCGTCCCGGCGTCGTGCGCATCAAGCAGTCGGGCAAGACCGAGGAGGACCAGGTGTTCGTCGCCGGCGGCATCCTCGAAGTGCAGCCCAACGTGGTGACCGTGCTGGCCGATACCGCCATTCGTGCCAAGGATCTCGACGAGGCGAAGGCAATGGAAGCCTTGCGCGCGGCCGAAGAGCAGAAAAAAAACGCCAGCAGCGAGCTGGAGATTGCCAAGGTCGAAGCCGAGATGTCGGCGCTGGCTGCGCAGCTGGCGGCGATCAAGAGGTTGCGTGGCAAGTGATTCGCAGAAGGCGAAAGATGAGCGGGCGACTTCGGTCGCCCGTTTTGTTTTGTGCGCTGCTTGCTCCCGCGGCAACGCCATCATCGCGACGGCAGCCTGGCGCGCGCCGTACCGCAGCTTGATGCCGGTGAAGATGAGCACATCGTTCTTCTTCAAGGGCGCGGTCGCCTGGCTGTCGTAGCGATCGATGAGGCTTATGGTCAGGTTCAAGTTGCGCGACATCGCCACCGACAGCACCGATGCGAAGGTGGCGCGAAACGCACCGCTCGTGCTGAGGTCGGGGAAGACCATCAGCCGCTGCTGCCACGACGTGTTGCTGCTCAGGCGGCGCGCCGACTCTTCGCTGAGCATCAATTCGACCGACTCATTGCGGCCCAGCACTTGTCCCTCGACCAGGCTGCCCGGCGAGCGGTAGCGGTCGCCGCGGTAGCCCAGGCCCGCGCCGACGGTGGTGCGCAACTCCAGCTGGCGCATGGTGTCGCGCTCGATGCTGCTGGAGCCAAACAGATAGACCGGCGAGTCCTTCTGGCGCCAGTCGTGGCGCACGCCAAGACGCCACTGGTCGGCGGTGGTGACGTCGACCCCGTCCTGCTCGCTCTCCGCGTACAGCGCCTGACCGAAGGTCGACAGCTTGTTGTCGTTGGTGGCGCGTACCGCATCAACGGACAGGTTGGCACCGAACGAATGGGTGTTGCCGCGGGTAGCGGAAAATCCGGCGCCCAGGCTGCCGCACCAGGCACGATCGGGCCGGAGCTCCAGCGGCGCGATCGATGCGGTGAGCGCGGGTCGCTGGAACTGCGCATGGACAGCGGGCAGCGCGAGGGCAAGGACCAGCGCGACCTACCTCGGCAGCGAGCGATGGGGCGCGGGCCGCGCGCGCTGACATGCTCGACGGTGTAAATGTGAGCGGGAAGACTGGACGTGCGCACAGCGCCGCTGGCAGCAACAAGAGCAGCAAAGCAATGAAGCAGAGGCTGTCGGAGCAAACATGGATTGGCCAGATGGCACCGTTTCGGTACAGAAGCGGCGTGAATGCTTGGCGCGAGCAAGCTGGGAAAGTGGGCTGGGGCAGCCGGCCACGTCGGTCCACGCATCTTTTTCAGTCACTCTTGCAACGAGCACTGGCCTTCCTGCCGCATCGGCTGTCGCAAACGCCCGACATGGCAAGCCTTGTTTGCATGGCGCTTGCCCTTACGGCGCCTGCGTACGCACAGGAGCCGGCCAGCAGCTCGGCAGTGGACACGCTGCAACCGGTCGTCGTGCTCGCCACCCGCAGCGCCCGCGCCGGTCTCGACGTCCCGGCCGCGACCGATGTGGTGGAGGGCGAGGTGATCCGCGATGCGCGCCTGCGCATCAACCTGTCGGAGTCGCTGGCGCGCGTGCCGGGACTCGTGGTGCTCAACCGCGAGAACTACGCCCAGGATCTGCAAATCTCCTCGCGCGGCTTCGGCAGCCGCGCCAGCTTTGGAGTGCGCGGCGTGCGGCTGTATGTGGACGGCGTGCCGGCCAGTTTTCCGGACGGGCAGGGACAGGTCTCGCACTTTCCGCTGGCGCAGGCCGAGCGCATTGAGGTGCTGCGGGGCCCGTTTTCCGCGCTCTATGGGAACTCCTCGGGTGGCGTGCTGGCGCTCACCACGCGGCTGCCGCGCGAGGCGCCCCGGTTTGCCCTGAGCAGTGCCTATGGCAGCAACAACACCTGGCGCGCCGGCTTCTCAGGCATGGGTGGCAACGAGCAGGCGCAGTTCGCGCTCGAAGCAGGCCGCTTTTCCACCGACGGCGCGCGACCGCACAGTGCGGCTCAGCGCGACAACGTGCACTTGCGCGTTGGCCTGGACGACACGCCGCTGGGCCGCCTGCGCATCTCACTGAACTCGCTGGCCATGCCCGACGCGCAGGACCCGCTCGGGCTCACCCGCGCCCAGTTCAATGCGGACCCGGATCAGGCCGCGCCGCTTGCGCTGCAATTCAACACGCGCAAGACCACGCGGCAGGACACCATCGGCGGCGACCTGCGGTCGGCGCTGTTGCTCCTGGGCATGCCGCTCACCTTGACCTCGACCGCCTGGCTTGGGCAGCGTGCGGTACTGCAAGTGCAGGCGATCCCAGTGGCCGCGCAGCTGAGTCCGCTGTCCCCGGGCGGCGTCATCGACTTCGATCGTCGCTTTGGCGGCGTGGATCTGCGTGCCAGCGCGGAACTCGGTTCGGTCACTGCAAGCGTGGGTCTCGCCCTGGAGCGCATGAACGAGGCGCGGCGCGGCTACGAAAACTTCACCGGCCCACCGGCCGCGCCCACGTTGGGCGTGCAGGGCGCCCTGCGGCGAGACGAGTCCAATGAAGTCGACGCGCTCGACCCGTATGTGCAGCTCGAGTGGCGCATCGCGCCTGCCTGGAGCATGCATGCGGGGCTGCGTGTCTCGACCATCGAGGTGCGCAGCACGGACCGCTTTATCCGCGGCAGCAACGGCGACGACTCCGGGCAGACGCGCTTTTCTGCTGCCAACCCCACCGCCGGGCTCGTGTTCCGGCCGAGTGCGGCTTGGAGCGTGTACGCAGCCTACGGGCGCGGCTTCGAAACGCCCACCTTGAACGAGCTGGCCTATCGGCCGGATGGCAGCGCGGGGCTCAACACGGCGCTGCGGGCAGCGCGCAGTGACAACCTGGAGGTCGGTGTCAAGTTTGCGACTGCCGACTGGCGAGGCGCGCTGGCGATATTCAGCGTGCGCACCGAAGACGAGATCGTCGTGCGCACCAATGTCGGCGGGCGCGCCGCCTTTGGCAACGTGGCGCAAACGCGGCGCGACGGCGTGGAGGCCACCATGCAGTGGCAGCCCCCTGGCCGCTGGTCGGCCCTGCTGAGCGCGGCCTGGCTTGACGCGCGCTTTGACACCGACTTTCGCACCTGCGGCCCCGCACCCTGCAACACGCCGACGCTGCCGGTGACGCGCGGCACTGCGCTGCCCGGTGTGCCGGCTGCCACGGCCTTTGCCGAGTTGCGCTTTCGGGCCGCCTGGGCCGATCTGGCCGCGGAGTGGCGTGGACAGGCGCGCCTGTGGGTGGACGACCGAAATACGGACGCCGCCGCTGGCTATGGCGTGCTGGCGCTCAGTGCGGCGCACACGCTGCGGTTCGCCGGTCGGCCGCGCGTCTTCGCCCGTGTCGACAACCTGTTCGACCGCCGTTATGCCGGCTCCGTCATCGTCAACGAGGGCAATGGCCGCTTCTTTGAGCCGGCAGCGGGGCGGACGTGGCTAATGGGGCTCGACTGGCCGCTTTAGGGCCAACAACTGCGCGCTTTGGCCCGCCGCAGCGCGAAATCGGCACATTGGGGTCCGTCAGGCGGACGTAACGTCGCGAAAACGCATCATTTTGGGGAGCAAAGAGGGGCCGGCCTGCGCTGTGGGCCTCCGACATGTGTCAACCTTCGCGCCGGCTACGCGTTAGCCGTACCAGCCCGCGACTTTGGCTTTGATCTGGAGAGTGGGCGACGCTCATTTGACCAACCAACCGTTCCAGGAACGACCATGAAAAAACTGCTTGCTGCCCTGATCGTTGGCGCCTTCGCTTTCACCGGCGTTGCCATCGCCCAGGAGAAGAAGGCCGAAGCCAAGAAAGAAGAGAAAAAGGCTGAAGCCAAGAAAGAAGAGAAAAAGGCTGAAGCCAAGAAAGAAGAGAAAAAGGCTGAAGCCAAGAAGTAATACCGGCTTCTACCAAGACCAAAGCAGGCCCTTCGGGGCCTGTTTTGTTTTTGTGCGCTCGCTCGGGTGCTGACGCTCGCTCGCGTGTTGAGGTAGGTCGCTGCTCCAGCGCGTGCCAGAATCGTGGCCCTCGCTCACCCGCCTTGGCCCATCTGCCTGTTGCTCATTGGCCCTGACTCATTCGCCCTGGGTCA
>JBIIZX010000238.1:0-5745 GCA_044346055.1 Burkholderiaceae bacterium
AACCCGCCAACGACACATTTTTGCGCTCGCTGCTGCGCCAGCCCACTGACTACACCCCGCTGTGGCTGATGCGGCAGGCCGGCCGCTATCTGCCCGAGTACAACGCCACTCGCAAGCGCGCAGGCAGCTTTCTGGGCCTGGCCAAGAGCCCGGCTTATGCGACTGAAGTGACGATGCAGCCGGTGGACCGCTTTCCGCTGGATGCGGCCATCCTGTTCTCGGACATCCTCACGGTGCCGGACGCGATGGGCCTGGGCCTGTTCTTCGCCGATGGCGAGGGACCGAAGTTCGAGCGGCCGGTGCGCGACGAGGCCGACGTTGCCAAGCTGGCGGCGCCGGACCCGGAACTCAGCCTCACCTATGTGCTCGACGGGGTGCGCGAGATCCGCAGGGCCCTTTCTAACCGCATTCCGCTGATCGGCTTCTCGGGCAGCCCATTCACGCTTGCCTGCTACATGGTCGAGGGCGGCGGCTCGGACGACTTCCGCCGCATCAAGACGATGCTGTACGCGCGGCCTGACCTGCTGCACAAGATCCTCGCGGTCAATACCAAGGCCGTCACCGACTACCTGAACGCGCAGATCCGCGCCGGCGCGCAGGCCGTGATGGTGTTCGACTCCTGGGGCGGCGCGCTGGCCGACTCGGCCTACCAGGCCTTCTCGCTGGCCTACATGCGCCAGGTCGTGAGCGGCCTGCAGCGCGAGTCCGATGGTGAGCGCGTGCCCGTAATCGTTTTCACCAAGGGCGGTGGCCATTGGCTGGAAGCGATTGCCGACATCGGCGCCGATGCCATTGGGCTCGACTGGACCGTGGATCTTGGCCGTGCGCGCGCGCGGATCGACGACCGCTGCGCGCTGCAAGGCAATCTCGACCCGATGGCGCTTTTTGCAGGTGAGGACGCGCTTCGCAAGGAAGCCGCGCGTGTGCTTGACAGCTTCGGCACGCCCAAGCGCGCCGACGGCCGCTGGGGCGGCCATGTGTTCAACCTGGGACACGGCATTTCGCAGTTCACGCCGCCTGAAGCAGTCGGCATCCTTGCCGACGAAGTGCATCGGTACAGCCGCCGCTTTCGCCCGGCCTAGCCCGTTTTCGGTGCGGCGGCAGTGCCGCGCTGCGGTGGCATCCGCGCTTGACTTATTCACAAAATGCCGCCGATGCCGATTTCATGCGCTTTGGTGGCCGTCAATAGCCCGCAAACCACGCATGTTCGTCGCAAGTCATTGATGCTGCAGAACAACTGCCCGTGATCAGCAAAGCGCGCTGCTGACATCAACCTTGCGCTAGGTTAGGCAAAAGCCTTGTCCCAAGCCTTGTCCACAAAACTATCCACAGGCTTGAAGGAGCGGGCGAGGTCCTCAAAAATCAGCCACTTAGCTGATCCTGTCCACACGTCATCACGCGTTCACAAAGGGTCCGACAGGTCGTGACGATTGCCCTGGTCATCGTCGATGCGCCGCTCGCGCTGCCGCTTGAGTATCGCGTGCCGGATGCACTGGCGCAGTCGGTGCGCATTGGCTGCTGCTGCCTGGTGCCGCTCGGCCGCCGCGCGGTCGTCGGCGTGATCGTCGGCACCGCTCCGGGTGCGACTGTGGAGGCCGCGCGGCTGCGCGACGTAGCGCAGGTGGTCGAGGACATCGCGCCGCTCGATGCCCACTGGCTAGCGCTCACGCGCTTTGCCGCCGAGTATTACCAGCACGCGTGGGGCGAGGTGGCCGTGCCGGCCTTGCCGCCGCTGCTGCGTACGCCACCGGGGCCGCGGTTTGCCAGCAGCGTGCAGCGCCTGCGGCGCAAGGCGGCGCAATTGCAGGCGGAGGCTGAAGCGGAGGCTGAAGCCCAGGCCGAAGTCCGCACCCATGCGCAAGCCAGCACGGGTGGCGACCGCACGGCAGCAGCCGAGCGCGCCGCCGACCATTCATTGCATCTGACCAATGCGCAAGCAACCGCTGTCGCCGCACTCGATACTGCCAGTGGCTTCGTCGCGTACCTGCTGCATGGCGTGACCGGCAGCGGCAAGACCGAGGTGTACCTGGACGCCGCAGCGCGCCGCCTGGCGCGCGACCCGCTGGCGCAAGTGCTGATGCTGGTGCCCGAGATCAACCTCACCCCGCAGTTCGAGGCGCGCTTGCGCACGCGCTTTCCTGCCGTGGGCGTGGCGGTGCTGCACAGCGGCCTGGCGGCGGCCGAGCGTTCGGCGCAGTGGCTGGCCGCGCATGAAGGCCGCGCGCGCCTGGTGCTTGGGACGCGGCTGGCGGTGTTCGCCTCGATGCCGCAACTGGCGCTCATCGTGGTCGATGAGGAGCACGACGGCTCGTTCAAGGCCGGCGACGGCGCGCGTTACTCAGCGCGCGACCTGGCGGTCAAGCGCGCGCAACTGGCCAACGTGCCGGTGGTGCTGGGCTCGGCCACGCCCGCCATTGAAACCTGGGCGCAGGCGCAGCGCGGCCGCTACCGGCTCCTGACGCTTGCGACGCGGGCGGGTAGCGGCGCGCAAGGGCAGGTGCAGGTCAAGATGGTCGACACCCGCGCCGATCCGCCGCAACAGGGGCTGACACAGGCAGTGCGCAGCGCTTTGCTGTCGACGCTCGCGCGTGGCGAGCAGGCGCTGGTGTTCATCAACCGCCGCGGCTACGCGCCGGTGCTTGCCTGTGAAAGCTGCGGCTGGCTGTCGCAGTGCATGCGCTGCTCGACCTTCGCCGCGTTCCACAAGGGGGATGGCACGCTGCGCTGCCATCACTGCGGCTGGCAAGCGCGCATCCCGCGCGCCTGCCCCACCTGCGGCAATGTCGACCTGCGGGCGGTGGGCCATGGCACCCAGCGCATCGAGGAGGCGCTGACCGAGCTGCTGCCTACCGCGCGCATCGCGCGGCTCGACCGCGACAGCACGCGCCGCAAGCATGCCGCGCGCGATGCGCTCGATGCCGTGCACGCCGGCGAGGTGGACGTCCTGGTGGGCACGCAGATGATCGCCAAGGGACATGACTTCCAGCGCGTGACGCTGGTCGCCGTGCTGAACGCCGATGCCCAGCTGGTGGCGCCCGACTTTCGCGCGCCCGAGCGCCTGTTTGCCATGCTGCTGCAGGTGGCGGGCCGCGCCGGCCGCTCGGGCCGGACCAGCGAGGTGCTGGTGCAGACGCGTTTTCCCTCGCACCCGCTGCTGGCCGCACTGGCTGCAGGCGACTACGTCGGCTTTGCCAACCAGCAGCTGGCCGAGCGCGAGAGCGCCCAGCTGCCACCCTACGTGCATCAGGCGCTGCTGACGGCCGAGGCGCGTCTGATGCCGCACGCGCTCGGCTTGCTCGGCGCCGCCCGCGCCGCGGCCGACAGCGGCGACGCTGCAATGCATCCGGTGCGGCTATTCGATCCGGTGCCGATGCCGCTGGAGCGCCTGGCTGGCTGGCATCGGGCGCAGCTTTTGATCGAGTCGCCGCAGCGGCCGGCGTTGCAGGCTTTCCTGACGGCCTGGCTGCCGCAGGTTGCGCGCTTGGGCAACGAGCACCGGCCGCGCTTACGCTGGCAGATTGAAGTGGATCCGCAACAGATCTAGCGGGTCACGGCGGCAGCCGATGAAGCGGTGCATGCTGCGCGTGGAATAACCGACAACACACCGGTGTTCTTGCTTGGCAATCTGCCCAACGAGTCGTCCCCCAGGTTTGCCCTGTTTGCCTGCCCATCCGATCGCTGATCCACCCAAGGAGAAAGACTATGACCGTGTTCCGCAGTGCCCTCGCCCTCGTGTTTGCAGTTTGCCTGTCCGCCTGTGCGTCCATGATGGGCGCGCCGGCTCCGGCCAAGGTCGCTGACGGCGTCTTCGTCAACGGCGCCGGCATGACGCTCTACACCTTTGACCGTGACACCGTCGGCAGCGGCAAGAGCGTGTGCAACGGCCCCTGCGCGACCAACTGGCCACCGCTGATGGCCGCCGCCGACGCCCAGCCCAGCGGCGAGTGGACCGTCGTCAAGCGTGACGATGGCAGCTCGCAGTGGGCCTACAAGGGCCGGCCGCTGTACACATGGGCCAAGGACACCAAGCCAGGCGACCGCACTGAAGACGGAGTCAACAACGTGTGGCGCTTGGCGCGTCCGTAGTCCCGGTCGGTTGCTGAGGTGACCTGGGCGCTGCACACGTGAGCGGCTTTGCTGCGGCGGAGCTGCAGGCCCAGATTCCGCGGCTGCGCCGCTACGCCCGCGCGCTCACCGGCAGCCGCGAGGCAGCCGATGACCTGACGCAGGACACGCTGGAGCGCGCCTGGATCAAGCGCGCACTCTGGCGCCCCGACCCATCGCTTGCCGCGCACGGCCTGCGCGCCTGGTTGTTCGCGCTGATGCGCCGCGTGTTTCTCAACGACCTGCGGCGGCGCCGACCGAGCGAACCGCTGGACCAAGTGCCCCATGGCATGACCGCCGAGCACGCCATCGATCAGCACTTGAACGCCGAGTGCGACGACGCGCAGCGCGTCGACGCCGGCATTGCCTTGCGCGATCTCGAGCGCGCGCTGGCGCAGCTGGCCGTGCAGCAGCGCGAGGCGGTGCTGCTGGTGGGGCTCGAAGGCATGAGTTACGACGAGGCTGCGCAGATGCTGGATGTGCCCATTGGCACCGTGATGTCGCGGCTGTCGCGCGGGCGCGAGCGCCTGCGGCAGCTGCTGGCTGGAGAAGCAGATGTGCAGGGCGCGGCCGCAGGCGGCCTGCGCCGAGTGAAGTGATCATGCAGGGCGAAACCAACCAGATCGACGAAGCGACGTTGCAGGCCTACGTGGACGACCGGCTCGATGCGGCCGCGCGCGCCCGCGTTGAAGCTGCGCTGGCGCAGCGCCCCGAGGACGCGGCGCGTGTTGCCCACTATCGCGCGCAGAACGCGGCCATGCACGCGTTGTACGACCCGGTGATGGACGAAGCCCATGCGCTGCGTGTGCCGGCTGTAGCGCCCGGTTGGCGTGCGCTGTTGCGCGGGCGACTGCCAGCGCCATTTGATCCGCGCTGGGCCCTGGCGGCCACCCTCGTGCTCGGCATCGGCCTCGGCACGGCGCTTGGCTACGGGCTACACGCCGTGTCCGACCAGGCTACGCCCAGGGGCACCCCGCTCGCACGTGCCGCCGCGCTGGCACATGTGGCCTACGTGCCTGAAGTGCGCCATCCGGTGGAGGTGACCGCGCAGGAGGAGCAGCATCTGGTTGCCTGGCTATCCAAGCGGCTCGCCGCGCCGCTGAAGGCCCCCGCGCTCGGCGCCGCCGGCTACCGCCTGCTCGGCGGTCGTCTGCTGCCGGCCAGTGGCGAGCTCGGCGATGCGCCGGTGGCGCTGCTCATATATGAGAACGCCAACGGCAAGCGCCTGAGCCTCATGGTCCGCCGCGCCGCCAACAGTCGCGAAACCGCCTTTCAGTTCTCGCGCCAGGGCAAGACCGGCGTGTTCTACTGGATCGACGGACCGTTCGGTTACGCGCTGGCGGGCGACGTGGACCGTGACGAACTCAGCCAGGTGGCGCAGCTCGTGTATCGCCAGCTCAATCCCTGATTGGTCAGCGCTGGCGAGGACGCTCGACCCTCCTACTGCTTGCCTCGTGCCGTGATCGACGTGCTTCGCGATTTCTCGGCCACGCGCCGTCGCCCCGGCGCAGGCCCATTAGCGCTAACATAAAATGTCTCGTAGACGAAGGCTTTGTCGGATTCGTTGGCGTGGCGGCTCGGCCAGTTGGTGGCGGATCGAATCCCAATGCCCGAGCGCATCGCGCAGCGACAGATGCGGCA
>JBIIZX010000035.1:0-12955 GCA_044346055.1 Burkholderiaceae bacterium
GGCCACCTTGGCTCCGGCCACTCGATTACGCGAGCTTAGCGCCGGCTGCGCAGGCATGAGCCTGCGTCGCCAAGCCGCTGTCGCGGCATGGTGGGGCGGCCGGGCGGCGGCCCTTGATCAACTGCAACGCGCGATCACCACTGGGAGTGATCCGCCGTCCTCGCTGCGCGGGCTTGCGCCGGTGTGTCTGTAGGCCAGTGTTGTCGATTGCCGACGCCGCCTACTGCCTCGGTTGCGTGCAAGGCTGATGACTTGCCTGACCTGCCGCGGACTGGCCGCGCGTGCTGGCGATGCGCGCGCTTGCGGCGCTGAACGTGAGTGGACGGGAGCAGCCTAGAATCGTCGCGTTCTAAACCAACCGAACACGGCGAAAGGCAGCCATGAGCACCGTCTACGATTTCTCGGCACAGACGATTGACGGCAAGACGCGCACGCTGGCGGATTACAGCGGCAAAGTGCTCTTGATCGTCAACACCGCCAGCAAGTGCGGCTTCACGCCGCAGTACAAGGGGCTGGAGGAGCTGTACAAGAAGTACAAGGACAAGGGGTTGGTGGTGCTCGGCTTTCCCTGCAACCAATTTGGCGCGCAGGAGCCCGGGCCGGAGAGCGAGATTTCCGAGTTTTGCGAGATCAACTACGGCGTGACGTTTCCGCTGTTTGCCAAGGTCGATGTCAACGGCGCCGGCACGCATCCGCTCTTTGCGCACCTGAAAAGCGCCGCGCCCGGGCTGCTCGGTTCAGAGGCCATCAAGTGGAACTTCACCAAGTTCCTCGTTGGCAAGGACGGCAAGGTGGTCGAGCGCTATGCGCCGAACATGGCGCCGGCGGACATCGCCAAGGACATTGAGAAGGCGCTGGGATGAATTTTGAAGCGCGTGGACTGCGACATTTGCTTGCCGCAGTTTCACGCGCAGCGTGTCAGACGGCCATGCTCAATTGCCGTGCGCTCGGACCAGGTAGCCCCGTACTGCGTAGTTGATCTCTGCTTCCGAGTTCGGATCAGTCCTCCAGCACAGGCGCAGGCCCGTGTTAAACGGGTCGAAGAACGCGCGGATCCACACCACTTCACCCGCTGCAAAGCTGGGTGGCGTCTGCCAAGAGCGGTCGTAGGTTTCCAGGCTCGTGAGCTTGATGCGCGACCACACTGCGGCGGTCGGTGCAGCGTCCGTGCCGCGCCAGAGTTCGACGATGCACGGCTGGGTGCTCGTGTTGGCTCGTCGGGTGATAAGGCTCAAGTCCGTCAGGCGAAAGGTGCGGCCCGCAGGAACGGTCAGCAGCTTCTTGTAGGCGCCCAGCGCCGTCTGAATGCCTGCATCGCCGACGAAGCCGATGGCTTCGAGCGGGTCCGTTGCAATGCCTGGGGACACAATGACTGGAACCTGCGCCCAAGCCTTGCCGCCTAGGACTGCCAGGGTGGCAGCAAACACAACCGCGTTAAGTTTCATTTCTTCTCCTCGCTGTGTAATTTGTTCGGCAGTTCTTTTGAGGCCGATTTCATCATCGCAGAAGGTTTCGCCAGTGTGAAGCCGACGGCACACTCTACCGGCTCGCGGTGTTGAGTACCGCCCGCGGCCGATACTGCCCGCTCACGAGATCGAAGCGAAAGAACCGGCACTCCAGCCCGCCGTTGTAGAGCACGGTCTTGCGGCTTTCGGACAGGCGCAGCTGGCGCGGCAATTCTCGGTCGCTGGAGAGCATCCACACATGCCAGCCGGCAAAGGACTGCTTGAGCCGGTCGCCCACATCGCGCATCAGCCCCGTCACCGAGGCTGACTTCGGATTGCTCTGCTCGCCATAGGGCGGGTTGCTGATCACGATGCCGCGCTCGAAGGGTGCGGTGAGACCGAGCGGTTCTGCCTGGCGCGCATCGCGCGCGTTGAACACGAGTCGTGCGTCATCGAGCAGGCCGCCGACGCCAGCGCGGCGGGCGTTCTCGCGTGCCGTGTCGATCACGCGGCTGGAGATGTCGCTGCCCGCCAGCAGCACTTCGGCATCGGGGCGGATTGCCGCCAGCGCCTCCTCGTGCAGCCGCGTCCACAGTGCCCTGTCATAGCTCTTCATGCGCTGCAGTCCGAAAGGCCGGTCCAGCCCTGGCGCGCGATTGATGGCGATGAGCCCGGCTTCGATCAGGATGGTGCCGCTGCCGCAGAATGGATCGACCAGCGCCTGCGCGGGTGTCCAGCCCGCCAGCCGCAACAGGCCGGCGGCCAGATTCTCTTTCAGCGGCGCCTCGCCCTTGTCGCGCCGCCAGCCGCGCTTGAACAGCGACTCACCCGACAGGTCCAGGTAGAGCGTGACGTGGGTGGCGTCGAGGAAGGCGAACACGCGAACGTCAGGACGCACCCGATCGATGTCCGGCCGCGTGCCGGTCTTCTCGCGCAGCCGGTCGACGATCGCGTCCTTGATGCGCAGGAGCGCGAACTCGAGCGAGCGCAATGGCGAGCGCACCGCGCTGATATCGAGCCGCAGCGTCTGGTGCGGGCCCACATGGTCTTCCCAGCGCAGGCCTTGTGCTGCGGCGTACAGGTCTTCTTCAGTGCCATAGGGCGTGTGCGACAGCTGCCAGAGGATGCGGCTGGCAAGGCGCGAATGCAGATTGGCGGCATAGCCCACCGCGAGCGGGCCGGCAAAGGCCACGCCGCCGCTTTCGGCCTTGATCTCGCTGGCGCCAAGGGCGCGCAGTTCCTCGCCGAGCAGCGCTTCGAGCCCGCTCGGCGCAATGGCAAAGAAGCGGAAGGCGCTGGCGGCCATCAGAATGGCTTGACCACGACGAGAATGACGACGGCAAAGAGCACGAGCACTGGGGCCTCGTTGAACCAGCGGTACCAGATGTGCGACCGCGCAATTGCAGGGCCAGTGCCAGCGGCAAACTGCTTGAGCAGCCGGCCGCACACATGGTGATAGGCAACGAGACCCACCACCAGCGCGAGCTTGGCGTGCAGCCAGCCGCCGCCCACGTCATAGCCCAGCCACAGCCACAGGCCAAAGCCCAGCGCGAGCACCATCAGCGGCCCCATGAAGCGGTACAGCTTGCGCGCCATGAGCAGCAGCCGCTCGCGCTCGGCCGTGCTGTCGGCCGGCACCATCGCCAGGTTGACGAAGATGCGCGGCAGATAAAAGAGGCCCGCGAACCAGCTGGTCACGAAGATGATGTGCAGCGCCTTGATCCAGAGATACATGGTTGGTGATCGGTGATCGGTGATCGGTGGAAGCGTGATCCGTGATCTGTGATCCGTTCGGTGCGCGCGAATGTCGCGCGGGCAGTTGTAGCGGGGTGAGGAATCCGTGAGTGGTGAGGACCGTCTGATCACCGATCACGGATCACCGATCACGATTCACCGCACTTGACCGTCGCCAAAGACGACGTACTTGAGCGAGGTGAGCCCCTCGAGCCCCACCGGTCCGCGCGCGTGCAGCTTGTCGTTGCTGATGCCGATCTCCGCACCCAGGCCGTATTCAAAGCCATCGGCAAAGCGGGTCGAGGCATTGATGATCACGCTGGCCGAGTCCACTTCACGCAGGAAGCGCATTGCCGTGCGGTGGTCGTTGGTGACGATGGCGTCCGTGTGCTGGCTGCTGTAGCGATTGATGTGCGCAATCGCGTCGTCCACCCCGGGCACCAGGCTGATCGAGAGGATCGGCGCCAGGTACTCGGCCGACCAGTCGTCCTCGGTCGCCAGCTTGCACTCGACCCCGGCTTGCTTGAGCAGCGCCACGGTCTCAACACAGCCGCGCAGCTCCACGCCCTCGCCCGCATAGATGCGGCCAAGCTCGGGCAGCACCTGCGGCGCGATCGACTGCGCCACCAGCAGCGTCTCCATCGTGTTGCAGGTCCCGTAGCGCTGCGTCTTGGCGTTGTCAGCGATGCGGATCGCCATGTCCACCTCGGCCGCGCCGTCGATGTAGACGTGGCAGATGCCGTCGAGGTGCTTGATCATCGGCACCTTGCTCTCGCGCATCAGCCGCTCGATCAGGCTCTTGCCGCCGCGCGGCACGATGATGTCCACGTACTCGGGCAGCGTGATGAGCTGGCCCACGGCGGCGCGGTCGGTGGTGGCGATGAGCTGCACACCATCGGCCGGCAGCCCGGCGCCGCGCAAACCCTCGGTGACGACGGCCGCCAGCAGCGTGTTGCACTCGATCGCCTCGGAGCCGCCACGCAAGATGCTCGCATTGCCGCTCTTGATCGTGAGCCCCGCCGCGTCGATGGTCACATTGGGCCGGCTCTCGTAGATGATGCCAATCACGCCAAGTGGCACGCGCATCTGCCCGACCCGGATACCGGAGGGCTGCGGCCGCACATTGCTGATCTCGCCGATCGGATCCGGCAGCTGCACGATCTGCTCAAGCCCGAGCGCCATCTGCTCGATGCTCTTGTCGGACAACTGCAGGCGGTCGAGTGCTGCGGCATCCATTCCGCTGGCTGCGGCCCGCGCCACGTCGCGCCCGTTCGCGGCCTTGATCGCCTCCCGCTGGCCGCGGATACCCGCGGCAATCGCCTGCAGCGCCGCGTTTTTCTCCGCCGTCCCCGCCTTGGCCATCGCCGCGCTCGCGCGGCGAGCACGCTCGCCCACATTGCGCACATACGCGGCAAGGTCGGTGATGGCGGGAGTGTGGGCGGCGTTCACTGTTTAGTGGTGAGGATTGAGGATTGAGGATTGAGGATTGAGGATTGAGGATTGAGGATTGAGAAACCGCTGAGAGCGGCATCGTAGCCGCGATCCCGGATTCCGGATCACGGATCACCGATCACCGATCACCGATCACCGATCACCGATCACCGATCACCGACACCGCGATCTCGCTCAATTCTAGCCAGGGGTCACTGTCGGCCCCGCGTGGACGCAGGCCCTTGAACAGTCGGTCGACGTCAGCGCAGCGCGCCAGCAGGCGCCCGAGATGCGCGGCATCCACGCGCTGGATGACCCGCTGCATCAGATCCTGGCGCGGCCCCCACACGCGCGCATCGCGCACCGCCTGCATGAACGGCCGGCCGGCATCCATCGCGCTGCGCACGCGCAGCAGCGCGCGCACCTCTTCGGTCACGGCCCACAGCACCAGCGGCATCGCCTCGCCTTCGGAGCGCAGGCCGTCGAGCATGCGCAGCAGCCGAGCGCGGTCACCGGCGAGCATGGCCTGCGGCAGGGCCCAGACATCAAAGCGCGCCACATCGAGCACGCTGTCGATCACCTGCGCCTGCTTCAGCTCACCGGGCGGATGCAGCAGGCCGAGCTTGCCGATCTCCTGGTGCGCCGCCAGCAAGTTGCCTTCCACGCGGTCGGCGATGTACTCGAGCGCTTCGCGCGCAGCCGACTGGCTCTGCCGCTTCAACCGCTGGCCGATCCAGGCGGGTAGCTCGGCGCGCTCGATCTTCGGCACGTCGACCCACACGCCGGCGGCATCGAGCGCACTGGCCCAGGCGGATTCGCGCACGGCGCGATCGAGCTTGGGCAGCGCGATCAGCGTGAGCACGTCTGCGCTCGGGTGAGTCGCGTGCGCCTTCAGCGCCTCGGCGCCCTCCTTGCCCGGCTTGCCCGATGCGAGCCGGATCTCAAGGATCTTGCGCTCGGCAAAGAGTGACATGCCCTGGTTGGCGCCGGCCAGCTGCGACCAGTCCCAGCGCGCATCGACCGTGAGCACTTCGCGCTCGGTGTAGCCCGCGGCACGCGCGGCCGTACGAATCGCGTCCTGCGCCTCGATCGCAAGCAAGGGCTCATCGCCGCTCACGACATAGAGGGCGGCGAGCTTGCCGCGCGCCAGGTGGCCGGGCAGGGCATCGTTGCGCAGTTGCACTTGCGTCAGCGCGGCCGAGGGGCTGCGCGCACGTCGGCGTCGGCGTCGGCGTGTGCGTTGCGGACCGACTGCGTGAGGAAATGGATCACGGATTGCTCACCGACATCACCGACTGATCGCGGACCGTTCACGGACTGCGCACCGGCTTGGCAGCCGCAATGCGGCGCAGGATCTGCTGCACGGCGTCGGTCTGCATCTCGCGAAACAGCAGGCCTTCCTCGGCTTCGCGCGCCAGGATCTGCTGCTCGTTGAAGGCCAGGTCGCGCTGCACGAGCACGACGTTGGGCGGCACGAACTCGGTGCCTTTGCCATCATGCACGCGAAACGCCAGCCGCAGCCGCAACTGGTACTCGCGCGCGCTGCCCTGGGCGTTGATGGCAAGCACCTCGCGCTCGCGCGCTTCGTTCAGCAACTCGAACACCGCTTCGGCCTGCTTGGCGCTGCGCACCACTTCCGCATTGGTGCCGGCGGTGATGTTGCGCGACAGTTCCACGCCGAGTGCGGAGTTGACGGGCAGCGCGAGGAAGATGGTGCTGAACGGCAGGGTCTGCGAGCCGCGCAGGCGGAAGCCGCAGGACGCCAGACTGCCCGATAGTGCGAGTACGGCCACGATTCGCGCGCGACGATGTGGGTTCGCGAGTTCGTCGTCCTGGCGCAGGCTGGGACCCAATTTCGTCTCTGCAGGCTGCTGAACGGAAGAAGAGCAACCTGCGCTGGCGCGCAATTGGGCCCCGGCCTGCGCCGGGGCGACGGGCTTCCTAAACCACCACATTGACAAGCTTGCCCGGCACCACGATCAGCTTCTTTACCACCTGGCCCGCCACGTACTTCTGCACGTTGGCATCTGCCAGCGCTGCGGCCTCGACCGCGGCCTTGTCGGCCTTGGCCGGCACACGGATCTGGCCGCGCAGCTTGCCGTTGACCTGCACCACGAGATCTATCTCGTCTGCGATGAGCGCTGCGTCGTCGGCCTTCGGCCAAGGCGCATCGATAAGCTCGCCGTGCGCGCGAGCGAAACCCAGCTCGTTCCAAAGAGCGTGCGTTATGTGTGGGGCGATGGGATAGAGCGCGCGCAAGAGAATGGACATCGCCTCAACTTGAGCGAAAGTCCTTTGCGCTTGTGCGAGTGCGCTGTCTCCTCCTGGAGCTTCGCCAACTCGGTAAGCAGTCGGCCCGCCGTGCTCTTCGATAGCGTTCAGCATCTTCATGCACGCAGATACGACTGTGTTGTATTGCATTCGCGTGTAGTCGAAGTCGGCCTGCTTCAGGGCGGCGTGAACTTGACGCCGAAGCAGCTTCGATTCTTCGTCTGCGAAGCGCGGCTCATATGCCGCACTGAACTTGCTCTGCGTGCCAAAGATGAATCGCCGCTCATAGCAGAAGTTCCACAGGCGGCGCAGGAAGCGATAGGTACCCTCCGCCCCCGAGTTACTCCACGCCGCACTTTGATCCGGCGGGCCGGCGAACATGGCAAAGGTGCGCGCGGTGTCGGCGCCAAAGCGCGCAATGATCTCGCGCGGCTCCACCACGTTGTTCTTGCTTTTGCTCATCTTCTCGGTGCCGCCGTAGAAAACGGGCTCGCCGTCTTCCTTAGCAGTGACCTTGATGGGCCGTCCGCGCTCGTCGAACTCGACGTCGATCTCGCTCGGGTAGAACCAGCGCCGCTTGCCATCGGTCGACTCTCGGTAGTAGCAGTCGTGCGTCAGCATGCCTTGCGTGAACAGGCGCTTAAATGGCTCGCTGAATTTCACCAGCTCAAGATCGCGCATGACCTTGGTCCAGAAGCGCGCGTACAGCAAGTGCAGGACGGCATGCTCGATGCCGCCGATGTACTGGTCCATGCCGCCGGCCATCCAGTAGTCGGTCCGGGCGTCGACCATGGTGGGCGCGTCCGGCGAGCAATAGCGCATGTAGTACCAGGCGCTGTCGACGAAGGTGTCCATGGTGTCGGTCTCGCGCCGCGCCGGCTTGCCGCACTTCGGGCAGGTGCATTTGAGAAACGGCTCGTACTTGGCGAGCGGGCTGCCGCTGCCATCGGGCACCAGGCCCTCGGGCAGCAGCACCGGCAGATCGCTCTCTGGCACCGGCACCACGCCGCACGCTTCGCAATGAATCAGCGGGATCGGCGTGCCCCAGTAGCGCTGGCGGCTGATGCCCCAGTCGCGCAGGCGATAGTTGATTTGCTTGTCGCCGAGGTTCTTGGCCTTCAGATCAGCGGCGATGGCATCGACCGCGGCTTCGTACGACAGGCCGTCATACTTCCCAGAATTGACACAGATGCAGTGCGGCTTGTCCGCGTACCAGTCTTGCCACGACTCGGTCGTGAAGTCAGGGGCCGTCAAGCCGCCAGTGCTGACAGCACGGGCTTCAATCACTTGCCGAATAGGCAACCCGTACTTCTTGGCAAACGCGAAGTCGCGCTCATCGTGGCCCGGGACGCCCATCACCGCGCCTTCGCCATAGCCCATCAGCACATAGTTGCCAATCCACACCGGCACCGCCTCGCCGCTCAGCGGATGCGTCACAGAGAAGCCGGTACTCATGCCCCTTTTTTCCATCGTGGCGATGTCGGCCTCGGCCACTCCGCCCTTCTTGCATTCCTCGATGAAGGCGGTGAGTTCCGGCTTGCCTTGCGCCAGGCTTGTGGCCAGCGGATGCTCGGCCGCGATTGCCACGAAGGTCACGCCCATGATGGTGTCTGCGCGCGTGGTGAACACGCGCAGTAGCTTGCTTTCGCCGTCGAGCGTGTACGGGAAGCCGAAGTTCACGCCCACGCTCTTGCCGATCCAGTTCTCCTGCATCGCCACCACCTGCGACGGCCACTCGACTGTCTTCAGGTCTTCGAGCAATTGCTCGGCGTACTGCGTAATGGCCAGGTAGTAGCCGGGGATCTCGCGCTTCTCGACGATCGCATTGGAGCGCCAGCCGCGGCCGTCGACCACCTGCTCGTTGGCGAGCACGGTCTGGTCCACCGGGTCCCAGTTGACGATCTGCGTCTTGCGATAGGCGATGCCGCGCTCGAGCATCTTGAGAAACAGCCACTGGTTCCACTTGTAGTAGCCGGGATCGCAGGTGGCAAGCTCGCGGCTCCAGTCGAAGGCGAGCCCGAGCGGCTGCATCTGCGACTTCATGTCGGCGATGTTGGCGCGGGTCCAAGTGCTCGGCGGAATCTTCTTGTCGATGGCGGCGTTTTCCGCCGGCAGGCCGAACGCGTCCCAGCCCATGGGCGTCATCACGTTGTACCCGCGCATCCGCAGGATGCGGTACTGCACGTCGTTGAGCGTGTAGTTGCGCACATGGCCCATGTGCAGCTTGCCGCTGGGGTAGGGCAGCATCGAACACACGTAGAACTTGGGCTTGCTCTGCCCGCTTGCGTCTTTTGCGTGCTCGACCGCGAGATAGGCCTGGCTGGCGTCCCACTGCTGCTGCGCCGCTGCCTCGATTTCCTGCGGGCTGTATTTTTCCTGCATCACGCGCTCGACTACCAAGCAAAAAGGCCAAGCGCGGCAGTATATCGGCGCGCCTTGCGCGGCCAGGGCGCATGCGGTCCCGGCAGGCTGCGGAATGGTGCGCGCTCCCTGGGCCGTGTTCGATTGACCCCGACTTTCCCGGGTGCGGGAGTCATCCCCGACGTCCGCACGGCGCCCAAGCGTGCATTTGTGCAATCCGCCCGTTCTGCGTGCGGCTCAGGGCGCGTCGGTGCTCCGCCGGCGGTCAGCTTCGCTTGTATTCACAAACATTGGTTGCCGCCGGCCGGAGATCAAAACGTAGAATCCCACCGATGTCCTCGATGCTCGACGCCTTAAATCCGCCGCAGCTTGCCGCGGTCACCCTGCCGAATCAGTCGGCGCTCATTCTTGCAGGGGCGGGCTCGGGCAAGACGCGCGTGCTCACCACCCGCATTGCCTGGCTCATTCAGACCGGCCAGGTGAGCCCGCAGGGCATCCTGGCGGTGACCTTCACGAACAAGGCCGCCAAGGAAATGATGACGCGGCTGTCGGCCATGCTGCCAATTAACACCCGCGGCATGTGGATCGGCACCTTTCACGGCCTGTGCAACCGCATGCTGCGCGCGCACTACCGCGACGCCAACCTGCCGCAGACCTTCCAGATTCTGGACAGCTCGGACCAGCTGTCAGCAATCAAGCGCCTGATCAAGGCCAATGGCGATGACGACGAGAAGTATCCGCCGCGCAATGTCCAGTTCTTCATCAATGGCGCCAAGGAAGCAGGCCTGCGCGCCAAGGACGTCGAGGTCAACGACGACTTCAACCGCAAGTTCGTCGAGCTGTATTCACTGTATGACGCGCAATGCCAACGCGAGGGCGTAGTCGACTTTCCGGAGCTGCTGCTGCGCTGCTTTGAGCTGCTCGATCGGCACCCGGCCCAGCGCGAGCACTACAACGCGCGCTTTGCCCACGTGCTGGTCGATGAGTTCCAGGACACCAACAAGCTGCAATACAAATGGCTCAAGCTCCTGGCGGGCAAGGTCGACAACCGGCCCACGCCTGCAACGGCAGGCGGCACGATCTTCGCGGTGGGCGATGACGATCAGTGCCTGGTGGCCGGGACCTTGGTCACCATGGGCGACGGCAGCACCAAGCCGATCGAGCAGGTGGAAGTCGGCGACGAAGTGCGTAGCGCCATCGGCGGCGGCAAGGTGGGCAAGGCGCTCGTGACCTTCACCCATTCGCGCGCCGAGAAGCTGCCGACTGTCACGGTCCACACCCAGGGCGGCAAGGCATTGCGTTCCACGCTGGAGCACACGCACTTTGCCGGTTACACCGTTGGCCATCTGCCCGCCAAGTACTTCCTGCACCTGATGAGCAAGCCCGGCGTGGGCTATCGGCTGGCCGTCAGCGGCCACCGTGACGAGCGGCGCGACGGCAAGACCGTGCCTGGCTTTCGCCAGCGGGCGCGGCAGGAAGGCGGCGAGCTGTGTTGGGTGATCGATGCGTTCGATGACGAGGCCAGCGCGCGCGAACGCATGATCGTGCTGTCGCTCAAGTACGGCCTGCCCACGCGCAAGTTCGTCACGGCCAAGGGCTCGGACAAGGTGCCCGCGGAGTTTTCTGAAATGAATACAGAGCGGGCCGCGCACTGGCTGCTGAAGGACTTGAATCTGGCGCCGGATCATCCGGCCGAGCGGCGCCGCCCCACCTTTGGTACCCCGGGCGACGTGCTGGTGAGCCTGTGCAGCGACTCACGCCGCGGCAAGCCCGATCACCGCGTGTACGCCAGCGTGGTGCGCGAGGAAGGCGTGCAGCTGCTGCAGGCGGCGGGCTTCCGGGTGCAGAAGAGAGTCACGGGGCCGGGCGGCTGGTTCGTCAAGTTCTGGCGGCGCGACTACGGTGCGGCGATCAAGGAGGCCACCCGGCTGCGCGAGATCCTTGGCGGCCGCGTGCTGCAGCGGGCCCGGCTGGGCCAGGGCTATCTGCCCATGCTGCCCGCGCAGTACGTCAGGCCCGGCATGGCGATGTTCGATGAAACTGGCCAGTACGACATTGTGACCAAGGTGGAGCTCAACAAGCCCGAGTTCGTCACCGTGCACGATCTGAATATCGAGGCGAGCCACAACTTTGCCGCCGGCGGTCTGCTGACGCATAACTCGATCTACGCCTTTCGTGGCGCCAACGTCGGCAACATGGCGGAGTTCGAGCGCGAGTTCAACGTCCGCAACGTAATCAAGCTCGAGCAGAACTACCGCTCGCACGGCAACATCCTCGATGCGGCCAACGCGCTGATTCGTAACAACGCCAAGCGGCTGGGCAAGGAACTGTGGACGGATGCCGGCGAAGGCGAAAAGGTGCGCGTGTTCGAGGCCGGCAGCGACGGCCTGGAAGCCGCCTGGCTGGTCGATGAGGTGCGCAACCTGATCGCCGAGGGCTACCGGCGCAGCGAGATCGCCGTGCTGTACCGCTCCAACGCGCAGTCGCGCGTGATCGAGCACGGGCTTTTTAACGCCGGCATTCCTTATCGGGTCTATGGTGGCCTTCGCTTTTTTGAGCGCGCCGAGATCAAGCACGCGCTGGCCTACCTGCGCCTGATCGAGAACCCGGCTGACGACACCGCCTTCTTGCGCGTGGTCAACTTTCCGCCGCGCGGCATTGGTGCGCGCACGCTCGAACAGCTGGCCGATGTCGCCAAGGGCGCCAACCAGAGCCTGTACGCGGCGGTGGGCCAGATGGCAGGCGGCCCGGCGGTCAAGCTCGGCGCGTTCGTCAAGCTCATCGAGAGCCTGCGCTTCGAGACCAGTGCGCTGCCTTTGAAGGAGATCGTGCAGATCACGATCGAGCGCAGCACGCTGATCGATCACTATCGGAACGAGCGCGAAGGCCAGGAGCGGGTCGAGAACCTTGAAGAGCTGATCAACGCGGCCAGCGCCTTCGTGATGGAAGAGGGCTACGCACAGGACGCGCCGGGGGCGCAGGCCAGCGAGGCCGAGGCCGCGGTGGCGATTGCCACGCCGCTGGCGGGCTTCCTGTCGCACGCCTCGCTCGAGGCAGGCGACAACCAGGCAGCCGAGGGCCAGGACGCGATGCAGATGATGAGCGTGCACGCGGCCAAGGGGCTTGAGTTCAATGCGGTGTTCATCACCGGGCTGGAAGAAGGCTTGTTCCCGCACGAGAACAGCTTGTCGGTGAACGACGGCCTGGAGGAAGAGCGGCGCCTGATGTATGTGGCCATCACGCGCGCGCGCAAGCGGCTGTACATGTCCTTTGCGCAGAGCCGCATGTTGCACGGGCAGACGCGCTACGGCATCCGCAGCCGCTTTCTCTCCGAGATCCCGGAGGCGCAGCTCAAGTGGCTGACCCCGCGCCTGCGCGAAGACCAGGCCATGCGCTTTGGCCGCTGGCAGGACGACCGCTCCGCCGCCAACACCACGAGCAAAGCCCCCACGGCCACCACGCAGAGCCTGCACGGCTTCCGCGTCGGTCAGAGTGTCCGCCACGCGCGCTTTGGCGACGGTGTCATCATCAAGCTCGAAGGCTCAGGCACCGACGCACGCGCCAAGATCAACTTCGGCCCGCATGGGATGAAGGAGCTGGCGCTGGGGATTGCGAAGTTGGAAGCGGCCTGACACTTTCGGTGTACGCGATGCGCTTCGCGCATCGCACGTGCACCGAAAGTGATTAGTCGGAGGGTCCGTCTTCGGGCGGCC
>JBIIZX010000388.1:0-3848 GCA_044346055.1 Burkholderiaceae bacterium
AGGGGTGTTTTGGGGTGATGAGCGGGCATGAGCGAAAGACTTTCAGGCTCTCAGTTCTTGATGGGCCTGCTGACCGCTTCCATCACACGCTCCAGGTTGAAGCTGCCTGGCTTCTGGCGCGGCGGATAGTCCTTGAAGCTCTGCAACCACTGGCTGACGTAGGCGCCGGCCGGCGCGATCATGAACATGCGCTCCATGTACCAGCGCTGGAAGCCCATCGCGTTTTCTTCCTCGGCGCGCTCGAACGGGTCCATGCGCAGATTGGTCACGAGCGGGGCGCGCAGGACGGTGAAAGGCTCCTGCCACACACGCAGACCATGCGCCTTCTGTTCCATGAACGTGATCTTCCAGTTGTCGTAGCGCAGCGCTGCGACCTGGCCATCGTCGGTCCAGTAGATGAACTCCTTGCGCGGCCACGCCCCTTCGCCGCGCAGGGCAGGGCCGAGGTCATAGCCGTCCAGGTGCACCTTGTACGAGCGATCGCCGATCTTGGCGCCTTGCTTCAGGCTTTCCTTGACGCCCTTGCCGCCCGCCGCGTTCACCAGCGTCAGCAGCATGTCCTCGTGTGCAGCGATGTCATTGATCACCGTGCCGGGCTTGATGACACCGGGCCACTTGATCATCGCAGGGACGCGATAGCCGCCCTCCCAGTTGGTGTTCTTCTCGCCGCGGAACATGGTGGTGCCGCCATCAGGCCACGTGAAAGTCTCGGCGCCGTTGTCGGTCGAGTACATGATGATGGTGTTCTCATCCAGGCCCAGTTCCTTGAGCTTGGCCAACACCTGACCCACATGGCCGTCATGCTCGACCATGCCGTCGGCATAGATGCCCAGGCCCGTCTTGCCTTCCGACTCTTTCTTCAGATGCGTGAAGATGTGCATCCGGGTCGAGTTCCACCACAGGAAAAACGGCTTGTCGGCCTTCTTGGCGCGCTCCATGAAGTCCAGCGCCTTGACGGTCACTTCCTCGTCGATGGTCTCCATGCGCTTGCGCGTCAGGGGGCCCGTATCGGTGATCTTGCCGTTGGCAAAGCTGTGGATCACGCCACGCGGACCGAACTTCTTCCTGAAGTCGGGGTTCTTGGGGTAGTCCGCGTTTTCTGGTTCTTCCTCCGCGTTCAGGTGATACAGGTTGCCGAAGAACTCGTCGAAGCCGTGTGCGGTCGGCAGCATCTCGTCGCGGTCGCCAAGATGGTTCTTGCCAAACTGCCCGGTCGTATAGCCCTGGGCGCGCAGCAAGGTGGCGATGGTCGGGTCTTCCTTTTTGAAGCCTTCCGGCGCACCTGGCAGGCCCACCTTTGTCAGGCCGGTGCGGATGGGTGACTGCCCGGTGATGAAGGCAGCGCGACCGGCGGTGCAGCTCTGCTGGCCGTACCAGTCAGTGAACAGCGCACCCTGGCGGGCAATGCTGTCGATGTTGGGCGTCTTGTAGCCCATCATGCCCATGTTGTAGGCGCTGATGTTGAACTGGCCGATGTCGTCGCCCCAGATGACGACGATGTTCGGCTTGCGCACGGGTGCCTGGGTCTGTGCGCCAGCCGGCATGGCTATCGCAAGCACGCAGGCCGCAATGAGGCTGCTCAGGATTTTCAAGATGGCTCTCCCCCTATGATTGATTGCGCAACAGCACGACGGGTCTGCTCGCGAAGGAGAAACTAGCATGGCGGGTGGCTCAAGCAATTGAACCAAAGTGCAATCGAACCTAGGTTCAATTCGCGGACGATGCTGCAGCGCTCGCCGTGGTTGGCGGTCGGCTGATTGCCCGTGGCGTCGCGTGAATCTGCGGGCGCACAAACCATTGTCTTCGGACGACACTGCGGCATGCGCCAACAGTGACCAGGGTTGCGACGCAAGCGCCACCGACTGCGGCCACGCCAGTGCCATCGACCGGGCAACAAGAGCCACATCAACAGGGGAGTCGTCATGCCAGAACGCAAGATCCTGTGCGCAGACTTCGAGGAAGAAATGGAGGCGCTCGAGGTCACGGGCCGTTATCGGGTGGTCGGCCAGACCGCAATCCGCGCGGAGCCCGGCTGGTGCTGGCTGCGCTATGAGCCGCGCAACGACAAGTCGCGGCCCATCAAGGCGTTCAAGGCCGGCAGCGCGCGCGGCAAGGTGGAGTACAGCCGCAGCCGCAAGGTGGCGCGGCGCCTGTTTGATCTGGAGACACCGGCCTCGCGCGAGACGCCGCGCCGGATCGCCGAGCGCTGGCTCAAGGTGTTCGCGCCGCAGCTTGGCATCGCCAAGGACCTGTCGGGCCTCAAGTTCGAGCGTGTGAAGGACTCGATCTTCGGCAAGCACGCGCTGTTTCAGCAGCACGTGGGGCCGACGCCGATCTCGGGCGCCTGGGTACGGGTGGACATCGATGCCGACGGCCGCGTGTTCAACCTGCAGAACGATCTCGTGCCGCTGGCGGTGCTGACCAAGCGCGGCCTCGGCGCGGTCACGATGCGCGGCCGCCTGCCCGGCGACGAGGGCAAGCCGATTCCCCAGGTCAAGGCGGAGGAGATTGCCCTGGCGGCGATCCTGCGCGCCAAGGGCGGACGCAAGAAGATCATCGGCGTGCCGGAGCTCTTGTATCGGCCGACCGACGGCGATCCACGCTTGTCATGGAAGATCGTGGTGCGCTCGACCGTGCCCACGCGGGAGTGGCGCATGTTCATCGACGCGTTCAGCGGCAAGGTGCTGTGGAAGCGCAACGTGCTGAAAAAGGCGCCGGCGCGTGCGCTGGTGTTCGACCCCAATCCGGTGGTGGCGCTGAACACCGTCAAGCTGTCAGACCGCGCTGCGATGCCGGCCGGGGCTTACCGGGAGGTTGAATTGCGCGGGCTGAATGGCTCGGGCTTCCTGGACGGCGAGTTCGTCTCCACGCGGCTGACCAAGAACCGCGTGCGCCGCCGCAACGGCGACTTCAGGTTCCGGCGCAAGCAGCGCGGCTTCACCGAGACGATGGTCTACTTTCACATCGACCGGCTGCAGCGGCACATCCAGTCACTCGGCTTCACCAACATCTTGAACAGCAGTATCCCGGTGAACGTGGCTGGCCAGCGCGAGGACAACTCGTTCTATAGCCCGACCGAGAAGATGATCTCCTTCGGCACCGGCGGCGTGGACGATGCCGAGGACGCCGAAACCATCGTGCACGAGTACGGCCACGCCATGCAGGACTCGCAGGTGCCGGGCTTTGGCGAAAGCGCCGAGTGCGGCGCGATGGGCGAAGGCTTTGGCGACTTCATGGCCGCCAGCTACTTTGCCGACTGGAAGCCGGCCTGGCTGCGCTTGTCGATCTCCAGCTGGGACTGCATCGCGTTTCCCGGCAACCCGCCCGCCCTGCGGCGTCTTGACAGCAACAAGAAGTATCCGAAGGACATCACGGGCGAGGTGCACGACGATGGCGAGATCTGGTCGGCCTGCCTGTGGCAGCTGCGCAATCAGCTCGGCCGCATGGTGGCCGAGACCTTGATCATCAGCCACCACGTGCTGCTCAATCGCTGGGCCGGCTTCGAAGACGCAGCCAATGCGCTACTCACGGCCGACAAGCGACTGTTCGGCGGCCGCAACCAGGCTGCAGTGCGCGAGGTTTTCGTTGCGCGTGGCATCCTGCCCAACCCGCGCAGCGGCGGGCGCAGGGCGGGGGAGCACTTTCCGATCTAGCCCGGATATTTCACCACAAGTAGGTCGGCAGCCTCGTGCCGAGGCGCGTTGTCATAGGTATTCGACCCCCTATGCCAAGCGAGGACTGCCGATGCCAAAGTGTACGGATACCAAGATCGATTTCGGGCGGTTCGGGCGTCGGATCATCGAGGCCGACTTCAGCGGCGGGGACCTCAGCAGCGACGGCGGGCTGCT
>JBIIZX010000389.1:0-3821 GCA_044346055.1 Burkholderiaceae bacterium
GACTGCGGCAGCCGACGCATTAGCCGCACCGTTGTCAGCGGCACAAGCGTCCGAGGATCTCGAACAGCCGACCGACGCCGCCGCCACCGGCGGCTGGATCGAGGACCCGTTGCTCGACTGCGTGCTCGAGCTGCGCTGCACGCATGCGGTTGACGGCGTTGCGGTGTTCGATGCCGCCGCCCCCCTGGCCCACTGGGACGCGCCGCTGCCAGTGTTCCTGGTGGCCTGGGACGCGCGCCACCAACAGTGGGTGCAGCCCGACCGCTTTGGTTTCTACTCGGACCTGCTGGTCGCGATCCAGCTGGCTAACCGCAAGCTGGCACTCGACGACATCCTGGCCTCGCGCTTTGTCTCCGCCGTGCAGCAGGTGGCAATGGCGCTCGATGCGGACTTTGATCCGCCGGAGGTCAAGCGCGTGGTGGAGCAGGCCGCGGAGCTTGACCGGCTGTGCGCGCGCTTTGACGTGCTAATCAGCATGACGCTGGAGGCGACCAGCGGCCCCTGGGACGCGCCGCAGCTGGCGCGCGCCACCAGCCAGGCGGGCCTGGTGGCCGAGGGCGCGCAGCGCTGGGTGGGCGTCGATGCAGCCGGCCGCGCATTGTTCAGCGTGAGCTCGGCGTCGCTGCTGACCGACCGGCTCGCCTTCGAACTCGACGTGGCGCTGGCGCCGGCCGAGGCCAATGCGTTGCAGGTGATGTTTGCGGCCGCCACCAGCATGGCCGCCTCCCTCAGTGCCCGCTTGGTGGATGACAACAAGCGCCCGATCAACGCGGGCTCGCTGGCAGCCATCACCGAACAGCTGCAGGTGCTGTACGGCCAGATGCGCAGCGCCGGCATCGAGCCCGGCGGGATGCGCGCTCAGCGCCTGTACGGATGACGGCGCCGGCGCCTGTACGGATGGCGGCGTCAGCGCCTGAGGCTGAGCGGGCTCGCATCCTGCGCGAGCAACTCGATGCGCACGATCACGCCTACTACGTCCTGGCGGCACCCACTGTGCCGGACGCCGAGTACGACCGCCTCTTCCGTGAGCTGCAGGCGCTTGAAGCCGAGCATCCAGATCTGCAGACGGCGGACTCGCCCACGCAGCGGGTCGGCGGTGCCCCGCGCAGCGACCTGCCGGCCGTACGGCACGCGGTGCCGATGCTGTCCATCCGCACCGAGACCGACGCCGGCTCCGGTGGTGCCATCAACTTCGACGCCCGCGTGCGGCGCGAACTGAAGCTGGGCGAGAGCGAGCCGCCGGTCGACTACAACGCCGAGCTGAAGTTCGACGGCATTGCGATGAGCCTGCGCTACGAAGCCGGTGTGCTGGTGCGCGCTGCCACGCGTGGCGATGGTGAGGTGGGCGAGGACGTGACGCCCAATGTGCGCACCATTCGCGCCATTCCGCTGAAGCTGCGCGCGGATGCTGGCCATGCCGCGCCGCCCGTGCTGGAGGTGCGCGGCGAGGTGTTCATGCGGCGTGATGAGTTCGAACAACTCAACGCCCGCCAGCGCGAGGCCGGCGAAAAGGTGTTCGTCAATCCGCGCAACGCCACCGCCGGCTTCGTGCGCCAGCTTGATCCGCGCATCACGGCCACGCGTCCGCTGTCGTTCTACGCCTACGGCATTGGCGAGGTCAGTGGCTGGACGCTGCCGCCAAGCCAGGCGGCGTTGCTCGATGCGTTGGCCGGCTTTGGCATCCCGGTTGCCAGCGAACGGGTGGTGGTGCAGGGTGCCGAGGGCCTGCTGGCCTTTCATGCGCGCGTCGCGCAGCAGCGCGACAACCTGCCGTTTGACATCGACGGCGTGGTCTACAAAGTGAACGCGCTGGCGCTGCAGGAGCGGCTGGGCTTTGTGACGCGCGAGCCGCGCTGGGCCTGCGCGCACAAGTTTCCAGCGCAGGAGGAACTGACGACGGTGCAGGGTATTGACGTGCAGGTGGGGCGCACCGGCAAGCTCACGCCCGTGGCCAAGCTTGCGCCGGTGTTCGTCGGTGGCGTGACGGTCAGCAACGCCACGCTGCACAACGAGGACTTCGTGCACAGCCTGGACCTGCGCATCGGCGACACCGTGATCGTGCGCCGTGCGGGCGACGTGATCCCGCAGATCGTCGCGGTGCAGGCACATCAGCGCCAGGCCGGTGCGGCGGAGTTCCGCATGCCGCTGCAGTGCCCCGTGTGCGGCTCGCAGGTGATGCGCGAGGCTGACGAGAAAGGCGGGGCCGAGAAGGATCATCGCTGCACCGGCGGGCTGTTTTGCCCGGCACAGCGCAAGCAGGCGTTGCTGCACTTCGCTGGGCGGCGGGCGATGGACATCGAAGGTCTGGGCGACAAGCTGGTCGACGCGCTGGTCGAGCAGGACCTGGTGCGTACGCCGGCCGACCTGTTCAAGCTCGGGCTCGGCACGCTCGCCAACCTGCCACGCCTGGCCGAAAAATCCGCTGCCAATGTGCTGGCGGCGCTGGAGAAGGCGCGCAGCACGACGCTCGCGCGCTTCATTTATGCGCTTGGCATTCGCCACGTGGGCGAGTCCACTGCGCGTGATCTGGCCGCGCACTTTGGCAGTCTCGATGCACTGATGGCTGCGGACGAACCCGCGCTGTTCGGCGTCCCCGACGTCGGCCCCGTGGTCGCGCAATCGATCGCGCGGTTTTTTGGCGAGGCGCATAACCGCGAGGTGATCGAGCAACTGCGCGCCGCCGGGGTGACATTTGCAGAAGGCCCGGCCACGCGACCTGTGGCGGCTGGCGCCATGGATGGCAAGACCTTCGTGCTGACGGGCACGCTGCCGAGCCTCAGCCGCGAGCAGGCCAGCGAGATGATTCTTGCCGCTGGCGGCAAGGTGAGCGGCTCGGTGTCGAAGAAGACCGACTATGTGCTGGCGGGCGCGGAGGCGGGCAGCAAGCTCGACAAGGCACAGGCGTTGGGCGTGAAGATCCTCGACGAAGCTGCGTTTCTGGTCCTGCTACAGGATGGCAGCGACGGCGAGGCATGACGCAACCAAGCAACTACTGAAGCAACTGAAGTAACTTAGGCAACGGATAGACGCAACCAAAGAAACGGGCGCATCGATCCAACTGAAGTCACGGGCAAAAAGGGCAAGCATGTACGCAATTCTCGGAGGCAGCGGCCTGGCCAAGCTGTCCGTCCTGCAGAACATCCGGCGCCAGGTCATGCGCACGCCCTATGGCGAGCCATCGGGCGCCTTGACCATCGGCACGCTGGCTGGGCGCGAGGTCGTGTTCCTGGCGCGGCACGGCTACGGTCACACGCTGCCGCCGCATGAGATCAACTACCGCGCCAACATCTGGGCACTGCAGCAGATGGGCGTGCGCGGCGTGATCGCGGTCGCCTCGGTTGGCGGCATTCGCGAGGACCTCGGACCTGGCACGCTGGTCGTGCCGCACCAGATCATCGATTACACGCACGGCCGCAAGCACACGTTTTTTTCGGGCGCTGAAGCCGCCGTGGTGCATGTGGACTTCACCCAGCCGTATCCGCCGCGCATGCGCGCCTTGCTCCTCGAGGCTGCGCGCAGTTGCGCCGACAGCGCGGTCGATGGCGCCGTATACGCGTGCACCCAGGGGCCGCGGCTGGAGACGGCGGCCGAGGTCGAGAGGATTGCGCGCGATGGTGGCGATGTCGTCGGCATGACCGGCATGCCGGAGGCCGCGCTGGCACGCGAGGCGGACCTTGAGTACGCGGCACTGTGCGTGGTAGTCAACCACGCGGCCGGACGCGGCACCAGCAAGGAGCAGATCAAGCTGGCTGACTTGGACGAGGTACTGCACGCGACGATCCAGCGCGCGGTGAAGATCGTCGAGTGCGCCGTGGGAGCCG
>JBIIZX010000390.1:0-3819 GCA_044346055.1 Burkholderiaceae bacterium
GAGCTGGCCGCCATCGCCATCTTCGCTGCCATGGTGCTCGATGGAATGGACGGCCGCGTGGCGCGCCTGACCAACACCCAGAGCGCCTTTGGCGAGCAGTTCGATTCGCTGAGCGACATGACGAGCTTTGGCGTCGCACCTGCGCTCATCATGTACGAGTGGCTGCTGCACGAGCTCGGCCGCTGGGGCTGGGCCGGTGCGTTCGTCTACTGCGCGGGCGCTGCCCTGCGCCTGGCCCGCTTCAATGCCAACCTCGGCGTGGTCGACAAGCGCTTTTTCCAGGGGCTTCCAAGCCCGGCCGCGGCAGCACTGATCGCGGGCTTTGTGTGGCTGGCGATCGACAACAAGTTTCATATCCAGGACGTGTTCATGCCCTGGGTGGCGCTGGCGATCACCGTCTATGCGGGCCTGTCAATGGTCTCGAGCGCGCCGTTTTATAGCGGCAAGAAGTTCCAGGTGGGCAAGAGCGTGCCCTTCTGGGTGATGATCGTGGCGGTGGTGGGCATCTTCGTCGTCTCCAGCGACCCGCCGATTGCGCTGTTCACGCTCTTTTGTTGCTACGCGCTGTCAGGCTACGTCTACTGGGCCTGGCGTTGGAGCAAGGGTGAATCCAACCCGGCCAAACCGGTGCCGGTGAGCAAGGACCCGACGCTCTAGCCGCGGCAGCCTTGGCGGGCTCATTGAAGCCGAGCCGATTCCCGCCGAGCTGATTGCAAGACCGCATCCTTTGCGCCTATAGTGCTTCCCATGTCGTGCGCTCCTTTCACTGTTGCGCTTCACCGCGAGGTCGCAATCGCCCGTTCTGGCGCGATCTGCGGCCTGCTGCTTCTACTGCTGCGCCTCGCGCGCAGCTGACCCCCTTTCCCACAACTTGTGCTCCACCTCCCGCTTGCATGGGGCAGGCAGGAGAAGCCTTACCCCAGGACTGACCATGGACCGCCTGATCATTTTCGACACCACCTTGCGCGACGGCGAACAAAGCCCCGGCGCCTCCATGACGCGCGAGGAAAAGCTGCGCATCGCCAAGCAGCTCGAGCGACTGCGGGTCGATGTCATTGAGGCCGGCTTTGCCGCCAGCAGCAATGGCGACTTCGAGGCAGTGCGCTCGATTGCCAACACGATCAAGGACGCGACCGTGTGCTCACTGGCGCGCGCCAATGACCGCGACATCAGCCGCGCCGCCAAGGCGCTGGCCGGCTCGAGCAACAAGCGCATCCACACCTTCATTGCGACCTCGCCGTTGCACATGGAAAAGAAGCTGCGCATGACACCCGAGCAGGTGTTCGAGCAGGCCAAGCTCGCGGTGCGCTTTGCACGCCAGTTCACGGACAACGTCGAGTTTTCGCCCGAAGACGGCTATCGCTCCGAGCCGGACTTCCTGTGCAAGGTGCTCGAGGCGGTGATCAAGGAGGGTGCAACCACGATCAACATCCCGGACACGGTGGGCTATGCCGTGCCGGAGCTTTATGGCGAGTTCATCCGCAACCTGCGCGAGCGCATTCCCAATGCAGACAAGGCCGTGTGGAGCGTGCATTGCCATAACGACCTGGGCATGGCGGTGGCTAATTCGTTGGCCGGCGTGAAGATTGGCGGCGCGCGGCAAATCGAGTGCACCATTAACGGCCTGGGCGAGCGCGCCGGCAACACCTCGCTCGAAGAAGTGGTGATGGCGGTGAAGACGCGCCGCGACCACTTTGGACTGGAGGTCGGCATCGAGACGCAACAGATCATGCCGGCGTCCAAACTCGTCTCGGGCATCACCGGTTTCGTGGTGCAGCCCAATAAGGCGGTGGTTGGCGCCAATGCTTTCGCGCATGCCTCGGGCATCCACCAGGACGGCGTGCTCAAGGCGCGCGAGACCTACGAGATCATGCGCGCCGAGGACGTTGGCTGGCACGCCAACAAGATCGTGCTGGGCAAGCTCTCTGGCCGCAACGCGTTCAAGCAGCGGGTGCAGGCATTGAGCATCCCCGTGGAAAGCGAGGCGGAGATGAACGCGGCATTCGCCAAGTTCAAGGAACTGGCTGATCGTAAGGCCGAGATCTTCGACGAGGACATCCAGTCGCTGTTCTCCGACGAATCCGTCACGCCACACGATGAGCACTTCAAGCTGGTCTCGCTGGCGCAGCGTTCAGAAACCGGTGAGCGCCCGCATGCCAAGGTGGTGTTCTCAATCGCCAACAAGGAGATCGTGGCCGAAAGCGACGGCAATGGCCCAGTGGACGCATCGCTCAAGGCAATCGAGAGCCAGGTCGCCAGCGGTGCGGAGTTGCTTCTTTACAGCGTCAACGCCATCACCACCGGCACTGAATCGCAGGGCGAAGTGACTGTGCGGCTGGCGCGTGCGGGGCGCATCGTCAATGGCGTGGGGGCTGACCCGGACATCGTCGCTGCCAGCGCCAAGGCGTATCTGAGTGCGCTGAACAAGCTGTATTCGGATGTGGAGCGGCTCAATCCGCAGACGTCGTTGGCGCCCTGATCAACGCTCGCTCTTAAAGTGAAGCAGCAAGTCAAGCGCGGCGTGCACGCAAGTGTTCGCCGCGTTTTTCTGTCTCCACGTCTTCTCGCTGAGACCTGACTCTCGTCCCTGAAGCCGGCGCTGCTTGCGCCGCGAGCGCGACGCCTCGCTGCTACTTCTCGATCCGGGTGACTTTCGTTCCCTGCAGACCGACGCCTGCCATCAACCCCTTCTGTCCAAACACGAAGGCGTAAATGTCGTCCTTGGTAGTGGTTGTGGTCATCGTCTTGGCCATGCCCTCGTCGACGACGACCAGGCTGGGCCCGACGCCAACCTCCAGGCCCTGGTTCTTGTCAATCTGTGCCAGGGCCGCGTCGGACATGAGAAACAGCACATAGCTGAACGTCTGCACGCCCGCCTGCAGTCCATAGGACGCGGCCGTCGAGCTGTAATAGGCGACCGTCTTGCCGTTGCGCTTCAACACGCCTTCACCGTACTGGCCGCCGACCATCACCCCGGCCTTGGTGATCTTCGGGAACACCATGACGCCGACGGCGCGCTTCGACAATGACCTGGCGGCCTCGTTGCGCTTGATGAGATCGTCGAGGACGGCCGTGGCTGCAGCGTCAAGCTGCGCGCCGGTTTCCGCGTGCGCAATGCCCGTTCCGTGCACCAGGGAGGCCGCGGTGATCAGGCACGTGGCAATCCATGTTCTGCGTTGCATCGTGTGCTCCATTCGCTGCGAGCGCGCCACGACCTTGAGGGAGTTGGAGGCTCGCCAGTTGATGAGAAGGGCCTATGGTACCTACGCGCCTTTTTTCTAGCTGTCGCCGTGGCGCAACATCGGCACTACCAGCGCCAGGCGACGCCGATTTGCGCGCCGCTGAAGTTTAGGCTTTGCACGGCCTTCGAATCGAAGTCATAGTCGAGGTAGCGCCACCCGGCCGCGACCTCGCCCCACTTGAACGAATAGCCAACGCCGGCCTGCGCCTGCCAGGTGAGGTCCGAATTGCCGGTCCCGATGTCGAGGTAATAGGGCAGGAACCACTGGCCGCCTGCGCCGAACTGCACGCGACCTTTGACGCCGACGATCGCGTCCCAGTTTTCCGGCCTGACTTCGCTGCTGCCCTGCCGACCGGGGCCAGCAAACGGCCCGACGTCAGCACTCAGTCCCCACGTCAAGCTCTGCTTGATATTGAGCAGGCGGGCGCCGCCAAAGACATCGAGGTTGGCATCGGGCGTGGCAAGCGCGCGGTAGTTGCCAGCCAGCGTCCACACCAGGCCCTTCATGTCGAGCGTCGTGTTCGCCGTCACGCCGGCCGGCACTTGGGTGCCGCCGAGCGTGAGCGACCGCGAGCCAG
>JBIIZX010000391.1:0-3816 GCA_044346055.1 Burkholderiaceae bacterium
TTTGCAGAAGCGCGTGGCGGCGCTGCTCGAGCACACGCCCGCGGCCGATCTGCAGAAGAACCTGAAGGCGCTGCTAAGCCAGCAGTTTGCGCAACTCGACCTGGTGACCCGCGAGGAGTTCGACACCCAGGTGCAGGTGCTGGCGCGCACGCGCGCCAAGCTGGAGGCGCTGGAAAAGCGCCTGGCCGATCTAGAGGTCGCGCAGCCTAAGTGAGACGGCGCCAGAGGTGGCGCAGCTCAGCCGGGTATACGGTCGGCAGTCCACCCCGAGTTCCTGAATCCGGAATCCCGGATCCAGATTCCAGATCTTCAGAACGTCTTGCCCACCGAGAACGCCAGGCTGTCCTTGCTCACTGACTTGAGCACGCCATCGCTCCTGTTGGCGAACTCATAGAGCTTATCGTCGGCGTTATTGCCGATGAACGACAGGCCCCAGGTCACGCCCAGCGCTTCGGTCGTCGCGCCGAGCTTGTAGTCGGTGTAATCAAGCTCGCTGAAGTTCTTGAACGAGGCCTTGCCCACGTGCGCGATGAAGTTGGTGGTGCGGCGCCACGGGTAAACATAGTCCAGCGCGGCGTAGTACGAGCCACTGGAGTCGAGCAGGCCGAAGGAGTCGCTGATCGCGTAGTTGATCTTGCCCGTCAGGCCGCCCCAGGTGACAGCCGCATATACCTCGGTGGTGTCGTAGCGGCGCATGCCATCGATCGGTAGGCTCTTCGAGCCCGGGAAGTAGTAGTAGATGAAGCCCAGGTCGAGTTGCGTGTTGCGGGTGAGCTCCATGCGGTAGCCGCCATAGAAGTCCCACTCCATACCGGCGCCGCCAATGAACTGGTTGCCGCTGACGTTCGAGGCCCAGGTGCCGACATAGAAACCGGCCGCGTGGCCGAGATCGAACCCGCCCTGGATGGCGGGCAGGCCATAGGTCTGCGAGATGCTGCGGAACTTGTAGTCACTGACCAGGCTCACGTTGCCCGACATCGCCCAGTCTGTAGGCGTGCCCTGCGCCATGGCCAGCGCGGGCAGCGCGGCCGAAATCGTGACGAGCGCGCTGATCAGCGCTTTTTTCATCTGCTGCTCCTGAATGAATTGAGACGGCCGGGACACGCCGTCCTGCCGCATATATGCCGCCGGACGACTGTGACCGCTCGCTGCTACCTGCTACTTGTGGTTTCGCCGCAGCTCGTTCGAGTGTACGAGCGAGCGTCACCCCGTCCGCACCATCCGGGCGCATTAGCACAACATCGGCTGCCTGCCTTCTCAGGGCAAATCCCAGCGATCAGGCCGGCACCACGGTCGCTAGTCTCCGCCGGTCAAAAATTGGAGGTGTATGTGGAAAAACTGATCCTTGCCCTGCTGCCGCTTCTGATGGTGGTCGGCGGCTTGTACTGGACGATGACCATGGGCATGCGCGAGCAGGCCGATGGTGACCGCTTTACCGAAGAGTGGATGAAGCGCAACGGCAAGATGTAGTTGCCGGCGCCGCCGTGGCGAAGCTGCAGTCATCGCCGCCAAGGCAGCAACTGCACCAGAATAAGAAAGGGCCGCATCTGCGGCCCTTTGCTCTTTCCCGCGCTGCTGCGCGTGCTCAGCTCACCGCGGCCAAGGCTCCTGAGCGCTTGCGGGCCACGGCAATGATCTTGGCCGCCACGCTGAAGTCGAGCTGCTTGAACTCGGCCTCCAGTGTGGCGCGGTCCATCAGGCGCACACCCTTGAAGCCATCGGCGGCGCGCGGCGCGGCACCGTCACTGGCAACGATCAGCAGGCGCACCAGGCCAATGGCCCGCGCCTGTGCGCGCAGGTTCTGCACCCGCTCGTTGGACACGCGATTGGACTCGACCACGAAGGCATAGGCGCGCGCCGGATCGTCTTTATGCCGCAGCACGAGCTCGATCGGGCGCACCACCGCCGAGGCCGGCGTACTGCGATAGCCGCGCGCCTCGAACCAAGCCAGTGCAAGCTCGCGCAAGGGCACGTCATGGCCCAGATGCGAGGGCGGGGGTGCCACGGGGCGCGAGGCGGCCGCAGACACTGTGGCACCAGCCAGCGCAGGACCTAAGGAAGGAACCGCAGCAGCGGCTGGCGCAGGAACAGCGGCCGGGACGCGCGCAAAGCCGGCCGGGGCGAATGTTGGCGCCGGTGCCGGGCTCGACGCTCGCGCAGGTGAGGGCGCCGTGGTGCGAGCAATAGTCGGCGCAGGGCCGGGGCGAAACGAAGGCTGTGGCGATGACAGCGGCGTCGATGCGCTCGGGCGCGCTGATGCCGGCGGCGCTGCCGGCGCGGCGCCGACGCGCGGCGCGACCGGCCGCGGTACGGCGGGCGGCATGCGCACCACTGGCGCCCGCGCAGACAGCGGAGACAGCGACGTGCCTGCGAGCAGCGGCGGCATTGTCTCCATGCCCCCGATGTCGATATTGGTCGGCTCCTCGAGCTGCGCACGGGCCCGGTGAGCGACGGTGCCCGGTTCGCCGGCCAGCAGTGCATCGAGGTCGACGACTTCGACCACCTCGATGCCGCCGCGCGCCGGGATGCGGGCGGGCAAGCCACCGAAGATGGTGTCACCGTCCGTGCCAGCGCCGCCGCCGAGCACGGCGGCCAGCGCACCTTGCTCGCGCGCCTGCGCCTCGGCGCGCAAGCGGCGCGCACGAGCGGCCGCCCAGAACAGGGCGCCTCCCAGAAGCGTGACAACAGCAGCAGCAAACAGCAACGTCAGCATCAACAGCGGCGATTGCCGGCAAGGTGAGCGAAAGTACGGATTGTGGCAGAGCGTCGGGCTCCTGCGACCGTTGTAAGAGGTCCCTGTCCTCCCGTCTTTCGGGGCTCGAGGTCGCGCCCGTCCGTCGCGGCGAGCCGTGTGTCGTCCCGCCGCGGGTGACGTCCAAACGACCGGCGCGCCCGGCTGCAGCGGACGCCGAGTGCGCCGACAATCGCTGCCGTGCGCCCCCACCGGATTGGCATGTTGCGACAGCCCCGGCAACACGGCCAACGGCGCGTCGGTGGACGCATGCCGCAAGCGCTGTTGGCTGCGCCCGGTGACCCACATATCTGAGACCCGCATCGCTGAACCCCGAACCTCCGACACCCCGAGCACCTTCATGCCTGCACCCATCGAGTTCTTTTTTGACTTCACTTCGCCCTACTCGTACCTGCTGTCCGAGCAGATCGGGGCGGTGGCCACGCGCCACGGTCGCAGCGTGGCCTACAAGCCGGTCCTGCTGGGCGCGATCTTCAAGGTCAGCGGCATGGTGCCGCTGGTCGATGTCCCGTTGAAGGGTGAATACGTTAAGCGCGACTTCGGGCGCTGCGCGCGCTTTGCCAACGTCAAGTTCAACATGCCGGCGACCTTCCCTGTCAGCACGGTGACGGCCGCCCGCGCGCTGCTGTGGCTGCAGGGCAATGGCTCGGCCAAGTCGGTACCCTTCGTGCACAAGACGCTGCGCGCGTACTTTATGGAGGGCCAGAACATCAGCGAGCCCGAGGTGATCGCCACGATCGCAACCGATCTCGGCATAGACGGCAAGACGCTGCTGGCCGGCACGCAGGAGCAGGCGGTGAAGGATCGCCTGAAGGCCCTGGTCGACGAGGCGATCCAGCGCGGCGTCTTCGGCGCGCCGTACGTGTTCGTTGATGGCGAGCCGTTCTGGGGCAACGACCGCTTGCCGCAGATCGAGCGCTGGCTGCAGTACGGACCGTTCTGACTCCGCTCGTTGATCCAATGCTGAACCTGCCAAAAGCGCGGCCAAAGCTTGACCTGCGGTGGGCAGGCGCTGCGCACCTGCCCCCGCTGATGGACGAACGAGGGGGCTGGGTTGGCCCCCT
>JBIIZX010000392.1:0-3803 GCA_044346055.1 Burkholderiaceae bacterium
CTCTGACAACGCGCGTAAGCACGTGGCCGCTGACCTCATACTGGTGAAATATCCGGGCTAGATCAGGTGCGTTTTGGTGCGCTGCTCGGCCACGCTCGAAAAACTCCCAGGCTCTGAGCTGCAGCGATCAGTCGCGTCGAGGTGCCGCGCTCGCCTCGTCGAGCGACCATCACGGATCGCCGCGCGACCGCTGCCAAGGCCGGGTCGCTGCCGGGCATATCAGATCGCCCACGGCGTTGATCAGCGCGAGAGAGTCGTGGCGGCTGCCGGCCATTCCGAGTACTCGTGCAGCAGGCCGCAGCGGAGCATTCGCGCACTCGGGCGCGGATCAAAGCAGCCGCGCGGCGAAGAACGCCCAGGCGATCTCGGCGAACTCCACGTCGCGGTTCTGGATGCCCGTCAGCGGATTTGGACTCACCAGCACCGTCCGGCTGGACACCGTGTGGCCGGCGCCGTCCAGCCGCCACCATTGCATCGGCGTGGCGCCGGCGTAGTCGAAGCGGTTGGCCGGCCCGCCGTCGTTTGGATCGATCTCGACGACCGTCTGCGTCGGAGTGACCGACGTCATGCCGTTGATCTGCAGCCAGCGGTCGCGCGTGGCTTCGGCGGAAATCACACGGCCCCGGTTGCACGCACCGCCGATGTTGGCCACGCAGCCGCCACCGTAGGGCATCTGGGTGTCGGCAGTGCCGTGGACGATCAGCATCGGCAAGGGGCGGCTGGGTCCTGTGGTGCACGCGCCGGGCTTGGGCGTCTGCGGCAGGCTGCCTGAACTGCTCGCTGCGGCGGCGATGAGGTCGGCCCGATTGAAGGCGAACGCCTGGGTCATCTGGGCGCCGTTGGAACCGCCTGCCATGAACATCCGGGTGGTGCTCAGACCATACTCGCCGCGCACCCGTTCGATCAGCGCGGCGAGAAAGCCGACGTCGTCGGCGCTGCTGGCCACCATGTTATCGGCGCGGCAGTCGGTCCAGGCCGCGTTGCCGTCGTTGGCCGGCAGCCCGCCCGGGTAGACGACCACGAAGCCCTCGCGGTCGGCCACCGTACGAAACACCGACAGCGGATGCGCGCCGGTGTTGGCCACGTTCAGCCCTTCACCGCCGCCCCCATGCAGCGCAAACACCAGTGCGCGCGGCGCGGCACCCTGCGCCACGGCTGGCGGCACGGGCACACGGAACTGCCTCGCGGTGCTGGCGACCATCATGCTCTGGTCGCTCAACCCCGGCGGGTAGGGCGCCATCACCGGCGGTGGCGAGGGTGGCGGTGACGCCGCGGGGGGCGGCGCGGAATCGCTGCCCCCGCAGGCGACCAGCAGCACTGAGGTGGTGACGGTGGTAACCAGCAGTCGGATGCGTGGTTGCATGAGCGGCTTCTCGATGTCGTGTGCGAGATGCGCAGCATGCCGTCGCGCGGTGCACCGCGTCTGCGACCTTGGGTAAGGGTTGTATCCGCGTGTGTCGCATTGGTGCGGCGTAGCAGCCGGTGTGCGAGGCGACCGTTGACGCCTATCTCTGCGTGCCGAAGGCTGCCCGGTGGAACGTCCAGAATCTGTCGCCCAGCGCATCGATCAGTGCGATCACGCTGTGTCCGACGCCGGGCACCTCGATGTACTCATGCGGCAGCCCCAAGGCGAGCAGCCGTTCGTGAAACGCGCGGTTGGCAGGCAGCGTCGTGTCAGCCGTGCCAATCACCTGGCGCAGGAGGATCGGGCTGCGCGCTGCCACCGCATGCTGCTCGGCCAGCGACCAGGGACTGTTGTCGATGAAGTATTGCTGGTCGCGGTCGAAGACCAGGGCGAAGACGCGTTCGCGCGCATCAGCCTTGGCCGCCGGACCGACCGCAGCGCTCAATGTCGGCTGCAGCGGACCAGCGGCGAGCATGGACGCGGCGCTGAAACGCTGCGGATACTTGAGGCCGAAACGCGCCGCGCCATAGCCGCCCATGCTGAAGCCTTCCACGGCTCGGTGGCCGCGGTCGGGGCGTGTGTAGAACGTCGCGTCCACGTGCGGCAGGAGCTCGCCCATCACCACCGTCTCCATCGGCACGCGGCCGTCCTTGGAGTCGACCCACAGACTGTCGCGCAGGCCGTTGGGGAACACGACGATGAAAGGCGGGGTCTGACCGGCCGCCATCGCGCGGCCGAACCGTTGCGCAAGCGGCGCGATGCCCTGTAGGCCACCGCCACTGCCGTGGAGCCACAGCAGCACGGGATATCGCCTCGCTGGATCCGCCGCGTAGCCCGGTGGCACGAAGACGTGGTAGCCCACGACCGAGCGTGCCGCTGCGCTGAAGAAGCTGTGGTACTGCACGCCCGGCGCGCTGACCGCTTCGCTTGTCCACTGGGGCGGCGGCGGCCGCAAGCCGGCCGTCGCGGCGAGCGCGACTTTACCGGTGGCCAGTGCAACTGCTGCACAACCGCCAAATGCGCACTGCCGGCGCAAGTGATCGATGTTGTTCCGGGTCGTCATCTCGTGCGGCGAGTACTGGCTGATAAGCGCGTGGAAGCGACGCTGGCTGCGAGGCAACCCGCAGTATTTCCGTGCGCCCCGCAGGCGTCCATCGCCAAAGCGTTGCCGGCTGTAACGAGGCAGCCCATGTCGACGACATTGCGCTTTCGGGAAAGTCGACTGGCTATCCAGTCGAGGACTCGACCACCAAGTCCATGTATGCCCCTTCGACAGGAGCGCTGGTTCCGCGCAGAACATGGATACGACCGAGCAGCCCGGTCAGGGTCAGGCGTGCAGTCAAGAACGCCTGCGCGCTGCAGCCCAAGAGCTGCGGCAGCGTGACGCTTGCCAGTGCGGACATGCGTGCGGCACCGGTCATCGATCCGCGCTTCCTGTCGCATCCCGACGACATCGAAGTGATGGTGCGAGGCTTCAAGCTGGTGCGGAAGATTTTTGCGCAGGCGCAGTTCGCGCCCTTCGACGGCGACCGCGCCGATACGATCTATCACCCCGCCGGCACCTGCCGCATGGGCGCCGATGCGAACTCCGTGGTCGACACCGAGCTGCGCGTGCGAGGCGCGAAGGTCTGCGCGTCGTCGACGCCTCCGTCATGCCGACGCTCGTGTCCGGCAACACGAACGCGCCCATGTTGATGATTGCCGAGAAGGCGGTGGATCTAATCCGCACGACGCGGCCTGTCGCAATCGAAGCCGACCGCGAGTCGCTGACCGTATTGCCCAGTCTCGTTGCTCAAGCAACAATGCTCGATCAGTCACTCACGCGGGCGGCTTTGCGCCTGCTTTGTTCCCCAAAGTGGCTGTCGCACTTATCCCAAGCGACGGTGACGATCTCGCCGTGCTCTGGCCATCTCGATACGTTGAGCGGCAAAGGGTCGGGCGACGGAAGTTCGGCGCCTGACCAGACCTCAGTGACAATGCGAGCGCGGTCCATGGTCTGCACGAGTTCGAGACAGGCCTTTGGCCGGAACGAACTGTCCAGCGGCTCCTTGTCGTGCACGCCAAGGTCTTCGCTTTCGCCATCAAACACGCTCAAGACTTTGCCGTCGTCGGTCAGCAGCAGATACTGGAGGCCGCCGTGTTCTTGCTCTTGGTAGCGCTTCACGTCGACGAGGTTGAACGTCGTCGCGTGGACTTGGTCGGCCGCGAAGGACCGCCTGTACCGCGCCCATCCGCTCCGCTGCGCGTATTCAGAGTGAAGGGCGACCGCTAATGCGCCAAGCACACTGCCCAGCAGACCGTACGGCCCCGCTAGCCCGGATGTTTCACCAGTCACTGTTGTATGGGCCTGGTGGAGCAAGTGACCGTGCCATTTGGGCGTTTCTGATGGTGTAACCGG
>JBIIZX010000393.1:0-3775 GCA_044346055.1 Burkholderiaceae bacterium
GCATCAATGCACCGGTTACACCATCAGAAACGCCCAAATGGCACGGTCACTTGCTCCACCAGGCCCATACAACAGTGACTGGTGAAACATCCGGGCTAGGTTGGAGGCCGGGGCAATCGTGCTCGCCGCCGGAGCCTGGTCCGGTGCCCTGCTCGCACCGCTGGACATCGACCTGCCCGTGCGGCCGCGCAAGCGCGATGTGTTCGTCTTTACTTCACCCGCGCAGCTGCCGGGCTGCGGCCTGGTGATTGACCCGGCGGGTTTCTGGTTTCGTCCCGAGCGCGATCGCTTTATGTGCGGCGCGCCGCCACGCGACGGCGACCCGGATGAGCCGCCGCTTGAAAACGTGGACTACGGCCTGTTCGACAGTTGGCTATGGCCGCAGCTGGCGCAGCGGGTCCCCGCCTTCGAAGCGCTGCGGCTGGAGCGCGCCTGGGCGGGTTACTACGAGATGAACACGTTCGATGCCAACGGCATCGTCGGCCACGTGCCGGGCCTGGACCAACTATTCATCGCCTGCGGCTTCTCGGGCCACGGCATGCAACAGGCACCGGCCGTCGGGCGCGGCATGGCAGAACTGGTGGCGCTCGGCCACTATGCGACGCTCGACCTCGCCCCGCTGGCAATGGAGCGCATCGCGCAAGGACGCCCACTGCTCGAACGCAATTTGATTTGATAGTCGAAAGTTGGGAAGTCAGAAGTCGCAACCACTCAATCCTCAATCCTCAATCCCGGGCCATGTTCCCCGATTCCTGATTCCCGAATCCCGAATCCTTTCTTTCCCACTCTCCACTCCTGCCCCCGCGCTTCTCGATCAGCGCCACGTCCTCGATCACCATCCCGCGGTCCACGGCCTTGCACATGTCGTAGATCGTCAGCAGGCCCACCTGCACGGCGGTCAGCGCTTCCATCTCGACGCCGGTCTGCCCATGTGTCTCGGCCTGCACTGTGCAGCGCACGGCGTTGCCGGCGTCCTCGAGCGTGAACTGCGCTTTCACGCGCGTGAGCGCCAGGGGATGGCACAGGGGGATCAGATCACTGGTGCGCTTGGCGCCCTGAATGGCTGCGATGCGGGCCACACCCAGCACGTCACCCTTTTGGGCGCTACCGCTGCGCACCATGGCGAGCGTGGCCGGCTGCATTCGAATGCGGCCGCTGGCCACCGCGACCCGGTGCGTGTGCTCCTTGGCGCCGACATCGACCATGTGGGCCTGGCCGGCGGCGTCAAAGTGAGTGAACTCCGGTGGATTGCTCATTGGTCCAATGACAGGTGCGATGACTGCCAGGATGGCAGGCAGCTCGAAGACAGACCACCGATCCGGTTCCGGCGCGGTTACAGGCAGCAACACTCGCGATTTGCGATCCCATACATCAACAGCAATCCGAAGGGAACGCAAAACGGTGCCGACTATCATAGTCAGTTGTCACCACAGGCGCGCCGCGCTGACGGCGCTCAATTGCGCTCTTCATTGCGCGCCGCTGGTCCGGCCTTCGAACCCAATCATTTGGCGCTGTCGCCCTGCAGATCCGCACGTTGGCCCAAATCTCCTCACGTCTTGCCGCTTCACTGCTTGCGCGCGCAGCGCGCACCGCTGTCACGCTGGCGGTCGCGCTGACGCTCACGCTGCCCGTGCGCGCGCAGACGCCGGAACTTCCCACCCTGGGCGAAGTTGCGGCCGACGACCTGTCGCCGGCCAACGAGCGCAAGCTGGGCGAGGCGATCATGCGCCAGGTGGTGCGCGATCCGTCCTATCTGCCCGACCCCGATTCGACCGAGTACATCAATGCGCTCGGCTACCAGCTCGTGTCTGCCAGCGCGGCGCGCTACCTCGACTTCAATTTCTTCGTGGTGCGCGATCCGATGCTCAACGCCTTTGCGCTGCCTGGCGGCTTCATCGGTGTGCACTCGGGGCTCGTTCTGACCGCGCAAAGCGAGAGCGAACTTGCCTCAGTGCTCGGCCACGAGATCGGCCACGTCGAGCAGCGGCATATCGCCCGCATGCTGGCGCGGCAAAAAGAATCGACCGCGATTGCCATCGGTGCGCTGCTGCTGGCCCTGCTGGCAGCGCGCTCCTCATCTGCCTCCGGCGGTGACCTCACCCAGGCGGCCATTTTCGGCGGCCAGGCCGCAGCCCTGCAGCAGCAGCTGAATTTCTCGCGCGAGGCCGAACGCGAAGCCGACCGCGTGGGCTTTCAGACGTTGGTTGATGCCGGCTTCGATGCACGTGCCATGGCCACCTTCTTTGGCCGCCTGCAGCAGGGCTCGCGGCTGTATGAAAGCGCTGCACCGGCGTACCTGCGCACGCACCCGCTGACAGTCGAGCGCATCAGCGACATCCAGACGCGGGTGCGCGAAGCCCGGGTCAAGCAGCGCGCCGACAGCCTGGATTTCGCCTTGATCCGCGCCCGGCTGCGGGTGTTACAGGACCCGTCGGTGCAGGGCCTGCGCGACTCGCAGACCTACTTTGCCGATCAGTTGCGCAACAAGACCGCCGCACTCGAGGCCGCGGCGCAGTACGGCTTTGCACTGGCCTCGCTCAAGCTGGGGCAGTACGACCTGGCCGCACAGGCGGCACAGGCGGCGCGGCGCCTGGTGCGCGCACCCTCAGCCACGCTTGACAAGCTGGTTTCGGAGACGCGCTACGCCGCCGCCAAGACCGCCGAGGAGCGCGACGCTGCCATCACGCTGGCGCGCGAGGCGGCCCAGCGCTTTCCGCTGTCGCGCCTGAGCGCCATGCATTACGTCGACCTGCTCCAGCGCAGCGAACGACACGGGGATGCCATTGCCTTCCTGCGCGAGCAGATCGCCCTGCCACGCAGTGACACCAACTTCTACGCCGGCCTGGCCAAGAGCTATGCCGCGCTCGACCGCAAGACCCTGCACCACCAGGCCGTGGCCGAGGCCTATGTGCTGCTGGGCGCCGCGACCGCGGCCGTTGAGCAACTGCAACTGGCGCGCAAGGCGGCCGACGCCGACTTCTATGTGCTCTCCGAGGTCGATGCGCGCATCCGCCAGTTGCAGCAGCAGTTGAAAGAGCAGCGCGAGGAAGCGTTGCGCCAGAACCGCCGCCCGCCCGAAGAAGGTGAGAAAAAGGGGCGCTGAGAGCACCCGGCCGGCTGCAAGCGGGTTGAAAGGGGCCGGCCGCGGAGCTGGCTTCAGGACCCGACTTCCTTATGCCCGGCCGCTTGACCGGTATCAACGGGGCCATGGAAAGCCCGTTCCGCGGATCGGCGACAATGCTGGCTTTGCCGGTCTTGCTGGCCGCAGCAAGGTCTTTGACCTGCCACTGACAGCCCGGCCAGTAACCAAGGCGCATCCAGCGACCATCACATCATCACGCCAACAGCAATGGACTACACCGTGAATCGGCCGGATGACGGCAGCGGCAGCGGCAGCGTAGACGGGCACGTCACGCCCCGCTCGCCCATCGAAACCGATGCCGTCATCGTCGGCGCCGGTCCAGTCGGCCTGTTTCAGGTCTTCGAGCTCGGCCTGCTGGATATCAAGGCGCACGTGATCGACTCGCTCGTGAGCGTGGGCGGCCAGTGCGTCGAGCTGTATCCGGACAAGCCGATCTACGACATTCCGGCCGTGCCGGTATGCACCGGGCAGGAACTCACTGACAACCTGCTCAAGCAGATCGCACCCTTCGGTGCGCAGTTCCATCTGGGCCAGGAAGTGAGCGTGCTCGAGCGGCAGCCCGACGGCCGCTTCTACGTTCAGACCTCACTCGGCACAAGCTTTCTCACCAAGACCGTGTTCATCGCCGCTGGC
>JBIIZX010000394.1:0-3769 GCA_044346055.1 Burkholderiaceae bacterium
CCTGGCGGCCGGCGCTGCCGCCATTGAACAGCACGGCCTGCACCTGCGGCGCGAGATCGCGCTGCCGCGTAAAGTCGTTGTGGCTGGGATTACGAATGGCCGCATCGAGGCTGCCCTGCCGCTCGCAGGCCTGCAGAACATCCCACAGGCCCAGCCCGCGCGCTGTCAGCCGCGCCAGGCGCACGCGGTAGGGAAGCTGCACCAGCGGCTCGATTAGCGCGCAGCTCAACGAGTGCCGGAACTGGTTGGTCGGATGCCCGTAGTACTGCCGCACCGCCAGCGAGACTTCGCCCGGAAAGCTGCCGAGGATCCGGCAGCGGGTGTCCCGCCCGATGACGGCAGGCAGGCCCTGCAGCCGGGTCATTTGAAGTACATGATGCCGCCTCGCGGCGGCGATGACGGCGCTGCGCGCCTATGACGGGCGCTGACGCGCCCTGTGATGGTCCCGTCATAGGCGCCAGCGGCGCCGTCATCCGTCATAGGCCCCGCATGGGCCGTCAAGCCCCGAATCACGCCTTGTCAAGCAGCATCTGGTTCATGCGCTTGACAAAGGCGGCGGGATCATCGAGCTGGCCGCCTTCGGCCAGCAGCGCCTGCTCGAGCAGCAACGCGGCCCAGTCGGCCAGCCGTGCCTCCTCGTATTTTAGGCGCTGCACCAGCGGGTGAGTCGGATTGAGCTCCAGAACGGGCTTTGAATCCGGCGCGGGCTGGCCCGCGGCCTTCAAAAGCCGCTGCAGGTGCTGGCTCATGGCGTCGCGGTCCGCCACGACGCAGGCGGGCGAGTCGGTCAGGCGCAGGGTCACGCGCACGTCCTTGACGCGCTCGCCCAGTGCCTCCTTCACCTTGCTGACGAGATCCTTGTACTCGTCCGCCACCTTGGCCTGCTCTTCCTTTTCCGAGGCATCGGCCAGCTCACCGAGGTCGAGATCGCCCTTGGCGACCGACACCAGCTCCTTACCCTCATGCTCACGCAAAAAGCTCAGCATCCACTCGTCCACGCGCTCGGTCAGCAGCAGCACCTCGACACTTTTCTTGCGGAAGATCTCAAGATGCGGGCTCGACTTGGCGGCCTCGAGCGTGTCGGCAGTCAGGTAGTAGATCGCCTTCTGCTTGACCTCATCGCCCTCTTTTTTCATGCGGTCGATGTAGTCGGCCAGCGATACCGATTGCGTGTCGGTACTCGTGCTGGCAAAGCGCAACAGCTTGGCAATGCGCTCGCGGTTGGCCGCATCGTCGCCCAGGCCTTCCTTGAGCACCTGGCCAAATTCGCGCCAGAACCTGGCGTAGTCGTCCTTGCGGTTGTCGGCCAGGTCTTCCAGCAGCGAGAGAATGCGCTTGGTCGAGCCTTCGCGAATGGCCTTGACGTCACGCGACTCCTGCAGGATCTCGCGCGACACATTCAGCGGCAGGTCGGATGAGTCGATCACCCCACGGACGAAGCGCAGGTAAGGCGGCAGCAGCTGCTCGGCGTCATCCATGATGAACACGCGCTTCACGTACAGCTTCACACCGTGCTTGCTGTTGCGGTCCCACAGGTCAAAGGGCGCGCGACTCGGGATGTACAGCAGCTGGATGTACTCGCTCTTGCCTTCCACGCGGTTGTGCGTCCAGGCCAGCGGCTCGCCAAAGTCGTGGCTCACGTGCTTGTAGAAGCCTTTGTACTGCTCCTCGGTGACCTCGCTCTTGGCACGCGACCACAGCGCATTGGCCTGGTTGACCGTCTCCAGCTCGTCCTTGACCACGTGCTCGCTTTTCTCCGCGTCCCATTCTTCCTTGGCCATGCGGATCGGCGTGGCAATGTGGTCCGAATACTTGGTGAGGATCGACTTCAGGCGCCAGGCCGACAGCAGCTCGTCCTCGCCCTCCTTCAGGTGGAGGATCACATCGGTGCCCTGCTGAGAGCGTTTGGCGGGCTCGATGGTGAAGTCACCCGCGCCGGCGCTTTCCCACTGAATGGCGGCGTCCTCGGCGAGCCCCGCGCGGCGCGACACCACGGTCACCTTGTCGGCGACGATGAAGCTCGAATAAAAGCCCACGCCAAACTGGCCAATCAGCTGCGCGTCCTTCTTCTGGTCGCCGGTGAGCTGCGAGAAGAACTCGCGGGTGCCGCTCTTGGCAATGGTGCCAAGATGGCTGATCGCCTCGTCCCGGCTCATGCCCACGCCGTTGTCCGAGATGGTGAGCGTGCGCGCTACCTTGTCGAAGACGACCTGGATCGCCAGTTCGGTGCCGGCGGGCAGCAATCCTGGCGCAGCGATGGCCTCGAAGCGCAGCTTGTCGCAGGCGTCCGAGGCGTTGCTCACCAGCTCGCGCAAAAAGATTTCCTTGTTGCTGTAGAGCGAGTGGATCATGAGGTGCAGCAGCTGCTTGACCTCGGCCTGGAAGCCCATCGTTTGCTTCATCTGGGTGTCGGGTGCGCCCATTGGCGTGCTCTCCTGCAGGATGTTGATGCGGTGGGTTCGAGAGGACCGGGTTCACGCCCACGGCGCCCCCGGATTTCGGGTCCGGTGGAATATCGGGCCGGCTGGCGCTGTTTCAAGCCCTGCGAGGATCATCTCGCCTGCCAGCCCGGCCGACCCCGTCTTGGGCGTGCCGGCCGAGAGCAGGGACGCAAAGCGGCCAGGCAGGGTTAGGCTTGCACCACCAAGCAAGGAGATCACCAGAATGCCTTTCGTCAAGATCCTGCGCCTGCTTCGACCCGTGCTGCTTATTCCCGCAGCGGCCCTGGCCGTCGCCGGCTGCGCCAGCCTGGGCGGACCGGAGCGGACCGTCAGCCAGGCGGTGACCGCGCTGGGCGGCGAGACCGCGCTGGCGGCAGTCAAGACCTTCGAGGCAACCGGCACGAGCAAGCACTGGGAGCCCGAGCAGTCGCACGTGCCCGGGGGCGAGCCGCGCTTTGCCGGTGACTCCAGCTTCACCGTGCGGCGTGACCTGGCAGCGGATGCGACGCGCATCGAGTGGGTGCGCAAGCTCGTGTATCCGGGCACCCGGGAGTACAGGTTCACCGAGGTGCTGAACGGCAGCGTTGGCATCGTGCTCGGCGTCGACACAACGGGCCGGACGCGCCAGAGCCTCGATTCGAATCCGCCGTCGCACACCATGTCGCGCTTCCGTGCGCTGGCCATGGCGCGCGAGATGCAGCGTATCTCGCCGACCCTGCTGCTGCAGATGAAGCAGAGCCCGGCGCAGGTGACCGCGATCGGCGATATCGAGGTCGGTGGCACCCGCATGCGCGCCTTGCGCTATGCGGCCGGTGGTCGCAACTTCATTGTGATGTTCGACGCGGCCGGCCTGCCGGCGCGCATCCGCACGCTGGACTACGACAACACGCAGGGCAACAGCACCTATGACCTGGTACTGGCAGACTGGCGCGAGGTGAGCGGCGTGAAAGTGGCGCACCGGCTCGACTACCAATTGAATGGCCGCACCGTGATCGAGACGCGCCTGGATGGCGTGCGCATCAACCCGAGCATTCCCGCCACGGCGTTTGCCATCCCGCCCGAGATGCAGGCGGCCGCCACTACGCCCACGGTCACCATTCCATACCAGTGGGTGCTGCGCCGGCAGTTCATCGGCGTGTATCTCGACTCCGACAGCGTGTTCTTCGACCCGCGCGCGTCCACCACGGGACTGCGGCTGCAGGAGATCGCCCCCGGCGTGCAGCTGGTGCAGGGTGGCTCGCACAACAGCATGGTCGTGGAGATGAAGGACCATCTCATCGTGTTCGACGCGCCGATCGACGATGCGTATTCCGGCTGGCTGATGGAGC
>JBIIZX010000036.1:0-12640 GCA_044346055.1 Burkholderiaceae bacterium
GACGAACTCATCGCCCGTGCCGGACTCGGCCACGACATTGGCATCCTCTCCGTCGACATCGACGGGGTCGACTACTGGGTCCTCGACGCCATCCAGCGCTGCTCGCCCCGCATCCTGATCGTCGAGTACAACGCCGTGTTCGGGCCCGAGCGCGCCATCAGCGTCCCCTATGATGCCCGTTTCGTGCGCACAGAGAAGCATCACTCCAACCTGTACTTCGGCGCCTCGCTCGCCGCCTTTCACCACCTCGCCACCCGGCGCGGCTACTCGTTGATCGGCACTAACTCCGCGGGCAGCAACGCCTTCTTCGTGCGCAGCGACCAGATGGAACGGTGCCCGTTCCCCGCCCTCGCGCCCACGGAGGCGTTCGTCGAGTCCCTTGTCCGCGAATCGAGGGATCCGGCGGGCCACCTCAGCTTCCTGGCCGGGGCCGAGCGCCTCGCCGCCATCAGGGGGCTGCCGGTGGTCGACGTGATCACCGGCCTGACCGAGAAGCTCTGAACGTCGCATTGGGAAGACAGCATGTCGAATATCACCATCCCGATCTACCAGCCCGATCTCGACGGCAACGTCAAGAAGTACGTCAACGAGTGCCTCGACACGGCGTGGATCTCCTCGCGCGGCCGCTTCGTCGGCGAGTTCGAAACCCGTTTCGCCGGGCGCATTGGCATCTCCCACGCGGCATCCGTGTGCAACGGCACCGTCGCGTTGCATCTAGCGCTTATGGCCTTGGGCATCGGTCCAGGCGACGAGGTCATCGTACCGACGCTCACGTACATCGCGTCGGCCAACGCCGTGGCGTACACCGGTGCGACGCCGGTCTTTGTCGACTCCGTGCGCTCCACGTGGCAGATTGATCCAGAGGAGGTACGCCGCCACCTCACGCCTCGGACGCGCGCGATCATGCCCGTACACCTCTATGGGCAGGCATGCGACATGGACGCGCTGGTGGCGATCGCGCAGGAACACAGGCTGTTCATCGTCGAGGACTGCGCCGAAGCCTTCGGCACTTTCTTCAAGGGGCGGCACGTCGGCACCTTCGGCGACATCTCCACCTTCAGCTTCTTCGGCAACAAGACCATCACCACGGGCGAGGGCGGGATGGTCGTCTCCAACGACAAGACGCTGATCGAACGCGCGCGCCACCTCAAGGGTCAGGGCCTGGCTGCGCACCGCGAATACTGGCACGACGTCGTCGGCTACAACTACCGCATGACCAACATCCAGGCCGCGATCGGCCTGGCCCAGCTGGAGCGGGCCGACGAGTTCATCTCACGCAAGCGCGCGCTGGCTGAGCACTATCGCGCGGCGCTACGCCACCTGCCGCTGGAACTCCACGCCGAGGCCCACGATACCGTGCACAGCTACTGGATGGTGTCCATCCTCGTGCAGCACGCCGACCAGCGCGACGCGCTGCGCCGCCATCTGGCCGAGGCCGGTATCGAGACCCGGCCTGTCTTCTACCCACTTCACACTATGCCCATGTACGCGAAGAACTACCGTAAACATGCGGTCGCCGAGGATGTGGCCTGGCGCGGCATCAATCTTCCCAGTTGGCCTGGATTGAGTGACCAGCAGGTTGACGGGATCTGCGGTGAGATCGCGAGTTTCCTGCGCCGCGAGGCTTGACATGGCGTCGCTTCCGAATCCCTTCGACAGCGGCTTCTATCGCACCGAGGAGCTCCGTGAGTTCGGGTTCAAGTGGGTCGGCGACAACGTCCAGATCGCCAAAACCTGCACGATTGTGGGCCTCAAGAACGTTTCGATCGGCGACAACGTGCGCATAGATGGCTTCTGCACACTCGTTGCGGCGGGTGCTGGGTTCATTGAAATCGGGGCGTATGTTCACATCGCTGCTTATTGCTCGCTCTCCGCCGGAGAAGGGATCACGCTGATGGACTTTTCCGGCTTGTCGCAAGGCGTGACCGTGTACACGCGATCTGACGACTACTCTGGCGAGTTCCTGACCAACCCGACGGTACCCGCGGCCTTCACCGCCGTCACGCGCGGGGCGGTGGTCTTTGGCCGCCATGTCATTGTCGGCAGCGGTAGCACTGTGCTTCCCGGCGTGCAGCTTGGCGAAGGCACCGCTGTTGGCGCCCATTCGTTGGTCACGCGCAGCCTGGGGGCATGGGGCATCTACTACGGCGCGCCGGCCAAGCGGCTAAGGGACCGGTCCCGAGCGCTGCTCGGAAAGGAGGCGACCTTGCTGGCATTCGCCGGCTGGCCCCCGACGGCTGCTGCCGATGACCGGACATGAGACGCATTGGCATCCCCGCTCACGGCTTCATGGACTGGGGCGGCGGCGTCGACTTCCTTCGCCTCATCAGCGACAGCCTGCGGCAAGCCCGGCCCGACATCGAACTGCATGCCTTCGTCCCCGGCCAGGGCCCGCTATCGAGCCTGCGCTCGCTGCGAGATAGCGCACGCGCCCTGGCGGGCCGCCAGGCCCCCTCGTCCCAACGGCCGGCCCTCGAGCACATCGAACGCGTCTTCGCGGAGGCCGACGCCGCCGTGCACCGCATCGACATCGGCATGCGCGCGCTAGCACGCGCCTGCGAGCGGCAGGGCATCGACGCGCTGGTGCCGGCGATGACGCCGCTGCCCCCCGGCCTGCCTCCCTGGGTCGGCTACGTCCCCGATTTCCAGCACCGGCACCTGCCGCAGTTCTTCGCCGAAGACGAGCGTGCCCGCCGAGATGCCTACTTCGCCCGTATGCTGGACTCGGCGTGCGCGGTGATCGTCAACGCCAGGGCCGTCGTCAAGGACATCGAGCACTACCACCCTGGCCATCGAGCGCGGGTCTACGCCCTTCCCTTTAGCCCTGCACCGGGGCGCGACGCGTTCTCGGTGGACATCGACGAGGCCCGCCGCCGCCACGGCGTGACCGGCCCCTACTTCATCATCTGCAACCAGTTCTGGCGGCACAAGGACCACGGCACCGCGTTCCGTGCCTTCGCCACCATCGCCAGGCGCCATCCCGAAATGTCCCTGGTGTGCACCGGCGCAACCGACGACTTCCGGTTCCCAGGCTTTTTCGAGGACCTGATGCGCCAGGCGGCGCGCGATGGCGTGGCCGGCCGCATACGCGTGCTCGGCTTGATCCCGAAGCCCGACCAGCTAGCACTGCTGCGAGGCGCGATGGCCCTGATCCAACCGACGCTGTTCGAAGGCGGGCCCGGCGGCGGTGCCGTTTACGACGCCGTGGCGGTAGGGCAGCGGGCCATCGTGTCCGACATTCCTGTGAACAAGGAGATTTCGGAATCCACCGTGTCCTTCTTCTCGGCTGCGGATGCCGACGGTCTTGTTGCCCGGATGGATCGGCTGTTAGATGGCACGACCGGATGGCCATCTCAGCCTAGCGCTAGAGAACTCCAGCGCCATGGTATCGAACGACGCGTGGCCTGTGGCCATGTGCTATTCAATGCATTGATATTCGCCAAGAGCGAGCGCTCGTTCTCCTAAAGCTTGTCGGCCTTCTACGGCGGCGGCTCCAGACATTGCCCTGAGATTTAGGAATCAGATCGCCGCCTGCATTCTTCACCACTAGTCCGCCATCAGCGTCAACCAAGAGATCATGAATCGACCCAGGATTGGGCCCGACATTGGACTAGGGCAATGCCGATTCATTCACGAGCTGCATTCCTGAAGGGCCTGACTCTCGCGGTTACTGCGTGGCAGCCACACCAGATCATGCAACCGCTCACTCAGAAAACTTTGAAGCCGTATAGAGAGCAACCCTCAGACTACACGCTATGGATCACTGGTTCTTCGTCATAGCGCTCTACTCGCTGGCCACAGGCCTATTGTTGATTTTGGCTATTGCAATAGCCGGTGACGACAAGTGGAAAGCCATCACCACCGGTCTTTTCGTCTTATTTTTTTTCCTGTATTCAGGTGTAGGCATGGCCGACGAAAGAGTACGCGGCCTCAGATTTATCGGACACTACGTCGTCTACGCATCACTCTTTGTCATTTTCTTTATTCTTGTCACCAGGGTGAGGACATCAGATATCTCCACCGGTGCGCCTGAGTTTTTTTCGAGAATAATCATCAACAGAGCCACGAGAAGACTGATTCTCGGAACCTATCTCTCAGCTCTGCTGATTCCCCTTACATTCCCCGAATTCCGCTTGAACGAGCTTGTAACTCCGCCTGCCTTGGATTTTGTTGGAGTGTTTTCTGACGATGAGCAGGCAAACACAGGCGGTTCATCAGCAATCTCAAGATACATTTCGATAGTATTTTTCAGCCCTGCAATGCTGGCGCTTGGCACACTGAGAAGGCAGTGGCTGTTTGTCGGACTTTATTTGACCGCCTGCATGTATATCGAGTACGTCAATAATGCATATATCTCAAGAAGCTCTATATTGTTGTATTTTGGGTTGTATTTCTCCTACTTAGTTATTCAGTATCGACATCGCCTTAGACTTATTCTCGCAATTGCCTCATTAACTTGCGCAACCGCCGCGTTTGGAGCTGCATATTTCCTGACTTATCGACTGGGGATTGAAGTCGATCAATTTCCAATCGCAGAACTCATGGGAAAAATGGTCGATGTCGAACTCAACTTTGCTCGCGATGCAGGCGCACCTCTTTATGAGTCAGGAGTACGAGGCAGTGTATGGGAATACATAATCTGGATACTCACACTACCCATTCCAAAGATTATATTCGGTCGACTGGTCGACCTGCGAATCAACGAAAACATCGCAATGACACTGACCGGACTCGCACCTGGGGACATTGGGTTCACAGTTCCACTGCCGGGAGCACTTTTCGCATCCATATACAGTCTAGGCAATCTTTTTTGGATTGAACCGGTATTAATGGGCTGCCTCGCCGGAATTTCATATCGGATCGTATCGGCCTATCGGAATTCCTATCTACTAAAAGCATTCATTGCCATTGTTTGCTCATATTTCTTGAATAGATCAGGAGCGGCCGGTTCTGTTTTTCATTTTTATAACACCTTTTTTTGGTTGATGTTTTTCTGGACACCTCTCTTGTTGCTGCTAGCCAGCTTGAAGTTACCTAAATCCCTCGAAAAACGGACAGAAATTCGGCCCGCCGCATTGAAGCAGAATTGATACTAGCCGCCTGATGACTAGAGAACAGCGTCAAAGGTTCTCGCCAGATAGAGTGGAGAATAGATAATCGATGAGAGGCACCTTGAGCGATACATGTGACAGAGTTTCGGTCATCGTCGCCGTATACAACGGAAGTCGCGATATCGCACGGACTCTAGAATCAGCCTTTGGCCAAGACTACCCCTCGGTCGAAGTGATCGTTGTCGACGGCGGTTCGACCGACGGCACTCAGGAAGCGATCGCGCCCTTCCGCAACCGGTTGGCGGCATTCGTCAGCGAGAAGGACCACGGCATCGGCGACGCCTGGAACAAGGGCCTGCGCATGAGCCGTGGCCGGTACGTGGCTCTACTCAATTGCGGCGACAGCTGGACGCCGGACTACGTGTCGCGCCACGTCCGCGAACTGGCCCGCGACCCAATGGTGATCCAGTACGGAACGACCTTCATGACCGAGCACGGTGCGGTGGTGGAACGCCTGGACCGGCCTTTCGACCCCGCCCGCCTGGAAGATGGCTTCGGCTTCATCCACACCAGCGTGATGACGAGCCGCGCCGTCTACGAGCAGGTGGGCGAGTTCGACATCAACAGGCGTATCGCCGTCGACACCGACTGGATGCTGCGCGCGCACAAGCGAGGCATTCCATTTCACCGCGTGGCGGTCCACAACTTCATGGCGACGGGCGGCGTTAGCGCCGCGCACTGGCTTCGGGGCCAGCTGGAGTACTTGGACGCGCTGGAGGTCCACGGACTGTTGCCGCGCAGACGCTGGCGGGCCGATAGGCGTAAGCGGCTGCAGTCCCTCTATCGGCGGTCGGGCCTGCCTCGCCTCCGTTCGCATTGGCGCATGCAGCTGAGCCTGATGGCGGTGGCCTTCGTCAACGCGTTGCATCGTCTGGTGCCGTTCCACGCACCCCGGCGGGCACTGTGGGCAGCCTTCGGCATTCACCTGCATCCGCTCGCGACTGTTCACCAGGGCATCCGACTTCTGGCAAGGCGCCGCCTCTCGATCGGAGAAGGCTCAGTCGTCAACCGCGGGACCCTGATCGACAACCGTTGCGATGTCGAGGTCGGCAGGCACGTCTCGATCGCCCACGACTGCCGCATCTACACGACCGGGCGCGACTACTGCGCGCCCGACTTCGGCATCGAGGCCCAGCCCGTGTGCATCGAAGATCACGCCGTGCTGTTCGCGGGCGCGGTGATCATGCCCGGTGTGACGGTTGGTCGCGGCGCTGTCGTGCTGCCATTTTCGGTCGTCACGCGAAACGTGCCGCCGATGGCCGTGGTCGGCGGGGCGCCCGCAGTGCGCAAGGGCGAGCGCACCGAGGAGCCGAACTACAGGCTGCAGTCGGAGAGTCACTGGTTCGTCACGTAGACGCGGCCTCAGAGACGCAAATCGTCTGCAAACCCGCGACGAAGCATCCGGGCTGCTTTTCGTCTCGTCGCGGGGGCGATAGAAGGCACCACGAAGCGCCCCAACGTTCCACGATCCGATGGCGAGTCCATAGACAAAATGCAACAACCCAAGAGAGTTGCCCTCATTGTCGGTACTAGGCCGGAAGTCATCAAGATGGCACCCGTTTACTTCGCTTTGCGGGCCTCAGACCACTTCCAGCCTATGCTTGTCTCGACGGGTCAACACAGGCAGATGCTCGACCAAGCCTTGGACGTATTCGGCATTCGCCCGGACGTTGACCTTGGTCTTATGCAGCCTAATCAAACGCTTCCAGCGCTTACAGCACGAGTTATGGTAGCCATGACAGATTGGCTCGAAGCCCAGCGTCCAGATTCTGTCCTTGTCCAAGGTGACACCACCACGGTACTGGCCACTGCAATCGCGTCGTTTTACGCAGGTATCCCGCTGGGGCATGTAGAAGCCGGTCTTCGCACCGGCAACTTGCAGCTTCCCTATCCAGAAGAAATGAACCGCCGCCTGACGACGCCACTAGCGCGTTGGCACTTCTGTCCTACCGACCTCAGCCGGGAGAACCTACTAAACGAAGGCATTAACCCAACAACCTGCCATGTAACAGGCAATACTGTCATTGATTCTCTGCTATGGGTACGCAGCCGCCTCCGTTCGTCGGGCGTGACCGGGGATGAGATCGCCCAGCGGTGCGGTATTCCCAGGGCCTTCGCCGAAACCTACATGGCAGAGGGCACAACACGCCGCTGGATCTTGGTGACAGGACATCGCCGTGAGTCCTTCGGAGCAGGTTTCGAGAACATCTGTAGAGCGGTTCTGGCACTGCTGGCCCGTTATCCTGATCTCGGAATTCTCTACCCAGTGCACCTCAACCCCCAAGTGCAAGAGCCAGTCAATCGCATGCTCGGTGCAGCGACCCGTGTAGCTCTGATTCCGCCGGTGGGGTACACCGATTTCATTGCACTTCTGGACCGCTGTCATCTTGCCCTGAGCGACTCGGGCGGCGTGCAGGAAGAAGCTCCAAGCTTGGGCAAACCTGTGCTCGTAACTCGAGAAACCACCGAGCGCCCTGAGGGTGTGACCGCCGGCACTTGCCGACTGGTGGGGACCGATCCCGACCTGATTGTTTCTGAGACCTCACTCCTATTGGACAACGCGGAAGAATACAAGCGACGCTCAACCCTGCGAAACCCGTACGGTGACGGCGATGCTAGTCGATTAATCTTCGAGGTTTTGCATCGGGATTTAGGAACATGACGGCATGAAGCGCATTCTTGTCGTCCTAAGAGACCCAGTCAAGAACTATCCACCATGCCTGAACGTGATTCTTTCGCTCGCAGACATGGGATATCGGGTGCACGTCGTATCGCAATCTACCCCCGAAATAGCAAGGGCCCATGCAAATGTTACCTTGACCGATGTCCCAATACCTAAAGAGTGGAAGGATCTATCTCGTCTAGAAAAACTGGCCTACTATCTTCGATTTCGGGCGCAATCAGTCCAGCAAGCCAAGACCATCAATCCCGACATTATTTGGCTAGGCAACTCAGATACGGCTTGGCTACTGCTAGGCTCAAAGGTATTCCAGCATCCACATGTTGTTCTGCACAACCTCGAAGTTTACGACGCCTATCCACTGCGCCTACAATTGACCGCATGGGCATCACGCCGGGTCAGCCGGGTAGTAGTCTGCGAGCATAACCGAGCGTATATTTCTAAGGTTCTTTATGGCTTGGATACGCTCCCAGCAGTGCTCCAGAACAGACCGCTAGAGCGACTGCTCGCAACCAAAGAGCAGATCAATCCGGTTGAAGAGTTGATTCCGAGGGGAAAGTTTATCGTCCTCTATCAAGGCGCCATCATGGCCGAGCGGAAAGACTTCATGAAGATTGCCGAGGCGGTAGATCAGCTTGGCGAAGACTGGGCTTTCGTCTGTATCGGCCCGGGCGATAGAAGCATGATTGAATCCGCCCAGAACAAGCTGCCAAGCTTCAACTATTGTGGATACATCCCCGCCCCCAACCACCTGCTAGCAACTCGCGCAGCCGACATCGGCGTGGTGGCCTACGACTCTCTTTCATTGAACACTGCGTACTGTGCACCCAACAAGACTTGGGAGTATGCGGCAAACGGTGTACCGATGATTTGCGCCGACTTGCCCGGTCTGTTGTACAGCGTGGGCCGCGCAGGCGCTGGCGAGGTAGTGGACTTGAGTGACATAGAGGCAATAAAAACTGGACTGCTCCGGATTCGCAGAAATAGAACAGAAATGAGCCGGCGAGCGCTTGAATATTATTCAAGTTACGACTTTGGTGGCGAACTAGTTAAGGCGATATCCCAACCTTCCCGAGATCTCGGGGAACCTTGATCGAGCCACCACTGAAGCGCAGTCAAACCCATGAAGCGCCACCGGCCTCTGCACATCGAAACTCTTAAGTGTGCGTTGTTGGCGCGGGTTGTGGATGCGGCCACGGCACTTCGGAGCCAAGATCGGTAATTGCATTGAACGTATGTATTGACGGCATCGTCTTCAGTCTGCAGGCTACGGGGGGCGTGTCTGTCTACGTCCAGGAATTGCTCGGCCACCTGCGCGGCCGGCCGGATGTCGACGTGCAGCTGAAGTTGTTCGAGCCGCTGCGTAGCCATGACGCATGCGCGCTAAGGGCGTGGCCGGGTGCGCAGGTGCGCCGTGCAGCGGCTCTGGAGCGCTATCGGCGCTGCGCCGTCGGCCCGGCCTGCGACGTCTTCCACTCGAGCTACTCCCGTAGACCCGCGAACGACGCTACCGCGACGGTGGTCACCGTGCACGACTTCTACTACGAGCGCTTCCGGCGTGGTCCTGCTCGCTGGGTGCACAGCGGGCAAAAGCTCCGGGCCATCCGCGCGGCGCAGGCGATCATCTGTGTCTCTCAGGCCACCGCTGACGATTTGATCGAGTTTGTTGGCGTGCGGGCCGATCAGACCCTGCATGTCATCCACAACGGCGTCGGGCGCGGCTTCACCCCCGACGCCGCGGCCCCAGTCGACTCCCAGCAACTGCTGTTCGTGGGTCGGCGTGACCCCTACAAGAACTTCCACCTCGTGCTCGACGCCCTGGCCCTGCTGCCGGCACACCGTCTCGTGGCGGTTGGAGGCGGTGCGCTGCGGCCCGAGGAGGCAGCCGCCTTGCCTCGCGGGGTACGCGACCGGATCGAGTGCCGCTCCCATGTGTCGCCCGCCGAACTGGCGGCGCTGTACCGGTCCTCGTCGTGCCTGCTGTACCCTTCGCGCTTCGAGGGCTTCGGCATACCGGTGGCCGAGGCGATGCGATGCGCCTGCCCGGTGATCGGGCTAGACTCTTGCGCGGCCGTCAAGGAGATCGCCGGTGACGCTATGCTGGGCCTCGCCGACGCGGATCCGCAGGCGCTGGCCGAGGCCGTGCTGAAGCTGCAGGACGCGGGCGTCCGTGCCGGCCTAGTGCTACGCGGGCTTCAGCGCGGTGCGCGCTTCGACTGGGGGGCCACGCACGAGCGCACCCTCGGCGTCTACCAAGAGCTCGCCACACGTTGCGTGCGCGCATGAAAATCTCCGTCATCACCGCTGTCTACAACCGCGCTGGGGTCGTGGCGCGCGCGCTGGCGTCGGTCGCGGACCAGACCCATGCCGACGTGGAGCACGTTATCGTCGACGGCGCGTCCACGGACGGCTCGCTCGAAGTGATGCGTCGCAGTCGGGCGCGCGCCCTGTCCATCGTCTCCGAGCCCGACGCCGGCATCTACGACGCGCTGAACAAGGGCATCCTGCGAGCCACGGGCGAGGTCGTCGGCCTGTTGCACTCGGACGATGTCTTTGCCGACGCACAGGTGCTCGCGGACGTGGCGGCATGCTTCCTCAATCCGGCAGTCAACCTCGTGTACGGCAACCTTGACTACGTGGCGCGCTCGGACGCGAACCGCGTCGTGCGCCATTGGCATGCCGGTCAGCCGTCGCCGGCTAGGCTGCGCGCGGGCTGGATGCCGCCGCATCCGACCGTCTTCGTGCGAGCCGGGCTGTACCGGCAGTTCGGGCTCTTCAGCACGCGCTACCGCATCGCAGCCGACTACGAGCTGATGCTGCGGCTGTTCCTGAGCGGGCAGGTCGTCCATCGCTACCTGCCGCGGGTGCTGGTGCGGATGATGCTCGGCGGAGAGAGCAACCGCTCATTGGCCCACATCGTGCGCAAGTCGCGGGAGGACTTCCACGCCCTGAAGGGCAATGGCTTCTCGCTCGCCGGCGCCGGCTACGCGGTGGCGATGAAGAACCTACAGAAGGTCGGCCAGTTCATCGAGCGAGACGATTGGCCTGAGGTTGACCATGGTCGAAACTAAGGAGCCGATGAAGTACTGGCTGTCGACCTTGCCGGTGGACATGCCCATCGAGCGCATGGTGCTCGAAGCCAAGATGCGCTGGCGCATCGAGCGCGACTACCAGGACCTCATGCAGGATCTGGGGCTCGGCGACTACGAGGGACGAGGCTGGCGCGGCTTCCATCACCACGCGAGCCTGGCCATCGCCGCCTACGGGTCCCTGATGGCGCAGCAACTGCGGCACCCGCAAGGTGCCGGCAAACAAACGCTGGCCGACGCCAGGAACCTGCCCTACCCACGCATTACAAGCCTCGCGGCAGCCCCACGCACGCAGCGCCACGTCCCATCGTCCATCACGAGCTTGCGGCTGCGTATCGCCTCAGCCTTGCTCAGGACTCTGCCAAGGTGTCCGTGCTGCCTGCGCGTAAATGCAAGGTTACGTTTATGACACAGTAAGACTAGGCACCTGGATGTTCGCATCCAAGCGAGAAGAACCTCCACTCTCAGCTCAGTCGTTCAGCAGGTTCTGGGACATCGCCTCATAACCCAACCGACCTTCCTGGAGCAGTTGACCGGCCACAAGTGCGGCAGTTTTGGGGTGGCCATCGGGGCCCTGAACGAGACTGTTAGGTTACGGATTCAGGCTTCACTCATTCGTTAGCTTTCATTCATGTCCTACGCCGACATCACGTTCAAAGACAGAAATCCCATCAAGCGCTGGCTTCAGTCAAGTAGGCTTGCCGTTGCCTGTGGCATTGCCGATGTGCGGCTTAATCCACAATGCGTTCTCGATTTTGGCGCTGGAAATGGTGAGTTATGCAAACTCATCGCTACGCAATTTCCAAAGGCGAAGATCGTTTGCTACGAACCAACTCCTTCCTTAATGGCCGAAGCAAAGGAAAACTTGGCCAACTTACCACAGGTCAGTTTTTGTAGTAATCTAGAGGAAATAGCTGATGGATCAGTAGAGCTTATTTTCTGCCTTGAGGTCTTTGAACATCTCCCAGAGCGCGAAACAGTAGATGCCATAGAGCAATTTAACAGACTACTGAGTACTAGTGGCAATGCCGTTATCGGTGTACCTGTAGAGATCGGGATACCAGCTTTATACAAGGGCATTTTTCGCATGTCACGACGCTTTAACGCATTCGATGCTTCAGTCAAGAATGTCTTGCTCGCTGCATTGTTTTCTCCGCCAAGAGGCCGACCCGTGTCGGAAATCGCACCTGGTTTCGCCTTTCACCACGAACACATGGGTTTTGACTATCGTAAGTTGTACGCCCTCTTGCACGCGCAGTTTAGGTTGCTACAAGTTACTACGAGTCCATTCTCAATTTTCGGGCCATGGCTAAATCCAGAGATCAATTTTCTCGTACAGAAAGAGAACCCGGCTGTCAACGCGGACGCTGTGCGGTAAAGCCGCGCAGCGCCGATTACCTCGGCTCTATGCCGGGCTAGTGTAGTGCGCCCGAAGTCATGGAACCTATTGGCGCATTCATGCTCCAATCGCCCAGGAGGCTGGAGCGATGCGGGTTGCCAAGAGGATCGAGTTGGACGCACAGACGCAGCGGGAGTTGCGGGTGCTGTCTCAGCGCAAGCGCATCGAGGTGCGGCTTCAGCAGCGTGCGCGCATCGTGCTGCTGGCCGCCAAGGGTCTGCAGAACAAGGACATCGCAGTCCAGGTCGGCCTGGACCGGCGTCAAGTGGCCCTGTGGCGTCAGCGCTTCCTCGACGGCGGCATCGACGCGCTTCGCAAGGATGCCCCGCGTTCGGGCCGGCCTGCCAGCGTGATGGACGAG
>JBIIZX010000037.1:0-12637 GCA_044346055.1 Burkholderiaceae bacterium
TACGTCTTCGCGTGCGTTGTTTAGCCCGTCCCGCCGCCAAGCGTGAGTGGGCGATCACCACGCATTGGCAAGAGAGCTATGCCAGCCGTGCGAGCTGCCCGCGCACAGTCGTCAGCGCACTGGCAAAGCCGGCGAGTCGCATCTTCCCGCGTGCGACCACGGCTGCTGGGGTGTGCTCGACCGCAGGATCCAAGACCCAGGCACGTGCACAGTTGCGCTCAGAGATGATCCATTCACTGGTCGTCTTGCGACACATCAACGCGTGGAGGTGGCTCCGCCCTATCCTCGACGGGCTTGGTAGCGCGCATTGACGATGCGTTGTTTGCGCTGCCTGTGCCTGCAGGTTTGGTGTCTTTGCAGGCTCCGTCGTCGCATCTCGATCGAAAGACCACATGAAAAAGCTCCTCTATGTCGCCGGCCTCGTTGCCTTCGTCGCGATGGCCAGTTCAGTTCCAGCCTTTGCGGCCGACGTCGCGGCGGACGCGGCGCAGGTCGCAAAGCAGGCTGCCTCCATCCCGGCTCTGCAGCGGTCGGCTGCGAGCGCCGCCGGCTACAAGCCTGTCGACGTTGAAGTCAAGTCGACGGCGCATCAGATCACCGTCACCGTTGTCAACAGCAACCTTAACGGTGGTCTGCCCGCAGGTCGCAGCAGCGAGGCAGAAAAGATCGTGCAGGCCCTTGAGAAGTCCATCGCAGGCAAGGCCGAGTTCGGGCAGATCATCATCATGCACGTGGACTACGTGAGTCGGCAGGGAGCTGACTCGAAGATCATCCAGGGACTCGACTTCAACAAGTCCCCCTCTGGCTCCTTTGTGCCGCACAAGTCCTGAGTGCGCAGACGAACAGCTCCCGTCTTGCCCGCCTTGATTCGAGGGCACGAGCCTGCGCCTTTGAAATGAGTGGGCGCAGCGATCAGGGTGGCGTTGACCACGCTCCCGACCGTGGCAGCGGGCGCTTGGCACTGAGCGCGGCGTTGACGGCGGTCGGTGTCTTCTCGGTAAGGCAGTGCCGTTCCTGCAGGTGACTCACGCGCCGAGCAGCAAGGTATCTTGGCGGCAACCGGTGCCGAGTTCTCCAACAAACTCTAGCCCGCGCGCAAGTCAGCTTGGCGCAGCAAGTCAGACCGGATCTACATCGCCAGCCGCGAGTACTGCTCGCGCACTTTCTCCAGCGTGCTCACAAACCCCGCCAGCCGCTCTTTCTCCTGCGCCACCACTGCAGCCGGAGCGCGCTCTACAAAACTCGCGTTGCTGAGCTTGGCCTGGGCCTTGGTGATCTCGCCCTCGAGGCGCGCGATCTCCTTGCCAAGGCGTTCGCGCTCGGCAGCAAGGTCGACCTCGATCACCAGCATCAGCCTGAAGTCGTCGATCACGATGACGGGGGCGGTACCGCCGGTGTTCTCGGCCGTGACGTCCGCCACGGCCTTCACTTCGCTGAGCTTCGCCAGCGCCTCGAGGTACGGTGCAAAGCGAGCGATCGCCTCGGCGGGGCCGCTCATCGCCAGCGGTACACGCTTGTCTGGGCCCAGCTTCATCTCGCCGCGCAACGTGCGGCAGCCGTCGATCAGCCGCTTCAGCAGCGCGACATCCGCATCGGCGGCAGCATCGATCTTGCCCGGCTCGGTCCGTGGATACGGCTGGATCATCACCGACGTCTCTTCGCCGTCCTTGCGCTTGCCGGCGGGCAAGGACACCCGCTGCCACAGCTCCTCGGTCACGAACGGGATGATTGGGTGCGCCAGTCGCAGCAGCGCTTCGAGCACACGCGCCAGCGTGCGCCGCGTGCCGCGCAGCTGCGCCGGGTTGCCGCCGCGAAGCTGGATCTTCGACAGCTCGATGTACCAGTCGCAGAACTCGTTCCAGGCAAAGCTGTAGATGGCGTTGGCGACGTTGTCGATGCGGTACTCGGCAAAGCCCTGCTCGATCGCGGCTTCAACGCGCTGCAGCTCGCCGATGATCCACCGGTCAGCGGCCGACACTTCCACTGGCAGCGATGCGTCCAGCCCCGTGTCCTTGCCTTCGACATTCCTCAGCACGTAGGCGGTCGCATTCCATAGCTTGTTGCAGAAGTTGCGATAGCCCTCGCAGCGCTTGGTGTCGAAGTTGACGTTGCGGCCGAGGGTGGCGTAGCTCGCCATGGTGAAGCGCAGCGCATCCGCGCCGTAGGCCGCAATGCCCTGCGGGTACTGTGCGCGCACGCGCTTTTCGATCTTCGGCGCGTCCTGCGGCCGGCGCAGGCCGGTGGTGGACTTCTGCACCAGCGTGTCCAGGTCCACGCCCTGGATGAGGTCCACCGGGTCGAGCACATTGCCCTCGGACTTCGACATCTTCTTGCCTTCGGAGTCGCGCACCATGCCGTGGATGTACACGGTCTCAAAGGGCACCTTGCCGGTGAAGTGCATGGTCATCATGATCATGCGCGCCACCCAGAAGAAGATGATCTCGTAACCGGTGGTCAGCATCTGCGAGGGCAGATAGCGCTTCAGGTCTTCCGTGTCCGCCGGCCAGCCGAGCGTGGAGTGGCACACCAGTGCCGAGCTGAACCAGGTGTCGAGCACGTCTTCATCGCGCTTGAGCGAAACGCCGGCGCCAGCTTTGGCCTGGGCTTGGGCAAATGCTTCGGATTCGCTGCGCGCCACGTACACATTGCCTTGCTCGTCGTACCACGCCGGGATCTGGTGGCCCCACCAGAGCTGGCGCGAGATGCACCAGTCCTGGATGTTCTTCATCCAGTGCATATAAGTCGAGACCCACTCGCCAGGCACGAACTTCACGCGGCCGTCATCAACCACCTCTGTCGCCACCTGCGCGATGCTCTTGCCCGAATGCAGCGTGCCCGCCGGTGCCGGCTTGCTCATCGCCATCCACCACTGGTAGGTGAGCATGGGCTCGATCGCCACGCCGGTGCGATCGCCGCGCGGCACCTTGAGCATGTGCTTCTCGATTTTCTCCACCAGATCGGCGGCCTGCAGGTCGACCACCACCGCCTCGCGCGCCCTGTAGCGATCCAGACCGCGGTACTTCGCCGGCGCCTGGTCGTTGATGGTTGCATCGCGCGTAAAGATCGAGTACATCGGCAGTCCATGCCGCAAGCCCACCTGGTAGTCGTTGACGTCATGTGCAGGCGTCACCTTGACCACGCCGGTGCCAAACTCGCGGTCCACGTAGTCGTCGGCAATGATCGGGATCTCGCGGCCGCTCAAGGGCAGCCGCACGCTCTTGCCCACGAGGTGGCGGTAGCGGTCGTCCTCGGGATGCACCATCACCGCGGTGTCGCCGAGCATGGTCTCGGGCCGGGTGGTGGCCACGACAAGGTGGCCGCTGCCGTCGGTCATCGTGCAACCGACCAGCGGATAGCGCAGGTGATACAGCTTGCCTTCTTCTTCCTCCTGCACCACCTCGAGGTCAGAGATCGCCGTCTTCAGCACCGGGTCCCAATTGACCAGCCGCTTGCCGCGATAGATGAGCCCCTGCTCGTACAGCCGCACAAAGGTGTCGAGCACCACCGGCGAGAGCTTCTCGTCCATGGTGAAGTACTCGCGCGTCCAGTCCACGCTGGCGCCGAGCCGGCGCATCTGCTGCGTAATGGTGCCGCCGGACTGCTCCTTCCAGGCCCACACGCGCTGTTCAAACTGCTCACGGCCGAGGTCATGGCGCGACACCCCCTGCGCCTGCAACTGCCGCTCGACCACGATCTGCGTGGCGATGCCCGCATGGTCCACACCGGGCACCCACAGCGTGTTGAAGCCGCGCATCCGGTGATAGCGCGTCAGCGCATCCATGATGGTCTGGTTGAACGCGTGGCCCATGTGCAGCACGCCGGTGACGTTCGGCGGCGGCAACTGGATGCAAAAGCTCGGCCGTCCGGCCGTCTCTCCGGCGGCGCAATAGCCGCGGCTCTCCCACACGGGCGCCCAGCGCGCCTCGATGGCACCCGGCTCAAACGCCTTCGCCAGGTCCGAGCTTGGCGCGGGCGCCGAGTCGCCGTCATGGCCGGCTGCGGCGTTGCCAGCGGGGGGAGGGTTAGAAGAAATACCTGACATCAAGGTCGTCCGTCGCAGTTTTAACGCGTTATGTCGCTCTTGGTTTGAATTTTAGGCGAGTGGTTCTGTAGCCTGCTGCCTTTGCAGCCCGGCGCGTGCGCGGCAAACGCGCGCCGGGGTGTTCGACGAGGGGGATCGTTCCAATGTTCGTATCGCGTCTGATGGCAGCGGCGGTCGCTTCTGCCTTGCTGGGTGGCTGCGCCACCACCACGCCCACCAAACCTGCTGCGCCGACGGCATCTGCTGCCACCGCACCAGCCGCAACCGTGCCGCCGGGTGCGAACAGCCAGGCACAGGCGCCCGGTGCAGGGTCCAGTTCTCCGCCGCGGCCTGACGCCAGCGGCTTGCGCCCCTTTGCAGACATTATCCGCGACGCCAAGGAGGCCAAGGGCTTCATCACGGTCTGGACCAAGGACGACCGCACCTGGCTCGAGATTTCGCCCGAACTGCTCGACAAGCCGTTTTTTCTCGGCGGCTCGCTCGGCAGCGGCTTGGGCCAGCCGATGTTCCTGCCCGGCTTGATGGGCACCGAGCACATCGTCATCCTGCGCCGCTCCGGCAACACCATGCAGTTGGTTGCAAAGAACCTTGGTGTGCGTGCGCCCAAGGCGACGCCGCTCGAAATGGCGCTGGCAGAGAGCTATTCCGACAGTCTCCTGTCGGCAGCACCGGTGCTGTCGGTGCCGCATCCGGAGCGCAAGTCGATCCTGGTGGATGCCGGCGCACTCTTCGGCACCGACATCCCCGGCCTGCAGACGCAGATCGAGAACACATTCAGGCTGTCCTACGCCTTCGACCGCGCCAACAGCAGCTTCGAGCGCACGCGCTCGTCACCACAGGGCACCACGCTGGCGGTGCGCATGCACTTTGCGCTGCCCAAGCTGCCGGCGGTGCCGGCCGTGCCGCCGCCACCGGGCACGCCAATGCCCTCGCCACCGCGCGTGCTGCCTGATGCGCGCAGCTTCTTCCTGAGCTATGTCTACACACTGGCGCCGCTGCCGCAGGAGCCGATGCGTCCGCGCCTGGCAGACCAGCGCGTGGGCCATTTCACCACCGCGTTCTGGGACCTGGCCGATATTCGCAGCGGCGACAGCCGCACCCACTATGTCGAGCGCTGGCGCCTGGAGAAGAAAGACCCGGCGGCCGAGGTGTCCGAGCCGAAGGAGCCGATCCTGGTGTGGATGGACAAGAACATCCCCGAGCAGTACCGCGATGCGGTGCGCGCCGGCATCCTCGAATGGAACAAGGGGTTCGAGCGCGCGGGCTGGCGCAATGCGATCGAGGTACGCCAGCAGCCGGCCGATGCAGACTGGAGCACGGTTGAAGGCACGCGCCATCTGGCGGTGCGCTGGTTCGTCATGCAGGGGCCCGGCGCGTTGGCGGTCGGCCCCAGCCAGTCCGACCCGCGCACCGGCGAGATCCTGCGCGGTGCGGCCATCATTCCCGAGAACTGGGTGCGCCTGGGCAACCAGACGGTGTCCGAAGTGCTGCCCCGACCGTCGGCCGCTGTCAGCCTGGAGCAGTTGCTGGACGGCCGCCTGTGCACCTACGCGCTCGATGCCATGAACGAGGCCGCCTTCGGCCTCGAGCTGCTGGAGGCGCGCGGTGCAATGCAGCCCGGCGGCCCCGAGGCGCAGCGCTACATCGCGGACAACCTGAAGGACGTGGTGATGCACGAGGTCGGGCACGCGCTCGGCCTGCGCCACAACTTCAAGGGCTCCACCGGCATCAAGCTGGAACAGTTGCGCGATGCAGCCTTCACGCGCCAGCGCGGCATTTCCAACTCGGTCATGGACTACAACGCGCTCAACCTCCCGCTGGAAGGCGAGCCGGCCACCGTGTTGAACCAGGTCACGCTTGGCGAGTACGACCACTGGGCGATCGAATACGCCTACCGTGACCTGCCGGCCGAGCGTGAGCGCGAGGAGTTGGCACGCATTGCCGGCCGCGCCGTCAACAATCCGGCGCTTGCCTATGCCACGGACGAGGACGTGATCCCCGTGGCGGGCGGCGCCATTGATCCGATGGCCAACCAGTTCGACCTCGGCGCCGATCCGCTGGCCTATTACAAGCGCCGCTTTGCCCTGTCGCGCGAGCTGTGGAAGCGCACGCAGGCACGCCAGCTCGCGCCGGAAGAAAGCTACGCGCTTTATCGGCGCAACCTGCAGCGCGGCCTGGCCCAGATCGGGCAGGTCACGCCGCTGATCGCCAAGTACGTTGGCGGAGTCAACACCGCGCGCGATATTCCTGGCACTGGCCGCGCACTGTTGGCACCGGTGCCAGCCGGGCAGCAGCGTGAGGCGCTGCAGGTGCTTTCGACCCAGCTTTTTACCGTTGACAGCTTTCGCTTCGACCCGGCCTTCATGAGCCGGCTCGGAGTGGAACAGCTCGACCGCCTGAGCAACCCGGCCGGCCCGCAGTTCAGCACCGACTTCAGTCTCGCCAGCGCGGTGCTCAATATCCAGCGCACCGTGCTCGATCAGTTGATGTCCGATGGTGTCGCCGTCCGCCTGGCCGATGCCGAGACCAAGGTGCGCGACCGCAACAGCCTGCTGACGCTGTCCGAGATGCACAACCGTTTGTACGACGCAATCTGGAGTGAGCTGAAATCCGGCGCCAGCGTCGACAGCCTGCGCCGCAATCTGCAGCGCGAACATGCGCGCCGCATCGCCGGCGGTCTCGTGCGTCCGGCCGCTCCGGTGGCCGCCGATGTGCGCGCAGTCAACCGGCAGGTGGCGCTGCGCCTGAAGGCCGACCTGCAGCAGTCGCAGGGCCGGGCGGCCGATGCAACCACTCGTGCGCACCTGGCCGAGACGCAGTCGCTGATCGAAGAGGCGCTGCGGGCGCCGCTGATCAAATCGTTGTAGCGCTCGCGATGTACGCGACGCGCTATGCGCGTCGCACCTGCATCGCTCGCGATTGGCTTGTTCGAGAGGACCGGTGGAGCCGGATCCTCTCGAATTGGGTCTCGCTCTCGCGTTGCTTCGCTCGACGGTGGAGCGGGGCGATCTCTCGCTGCGCTTGAGTGCCGCAAAGCCGGTGCCGGGCCCGCTGTAACCTACTTGTCGCGCGCCTTCATTGCTGCCAGCTCGGCCTTCACCGCCTTGTCCACCAGGTCACGCAGTGACGCAGCGATTGCCAGCCGCGTTTCTGCGGCCAGACGGTCAAGCGCGGCCTGGATGCCCGGCTGCATCTTTTCACGCACCACCTGCTCCACGTTCTGCGGCAGGCGCATCGACAGTTCACGCAGCACTGATTCGCGCAACTCAGTTTCCAGCGCAGCCCAGTTCGGCTCCGGTGCTCGCTGTTGCGTGGGTGCTTCCGCGCGCAGCTCTGCGCTCGGCGCAAAGCGCGCGGCGAGTGCAGCGGTTGCTGAGGGCGCTGGGGACGTTGCAGGGACGGGTGCCGGTGTCAGCGGCTGCGGCGGCAGCGTATTCAGCCCGTGAATCGTGGGCGGTGGCGCATACGCAGTCGCAGAGGCTGGCGGCGGCGCGGGCGTATAGGCGGGGGCGGGCGCAGGCCGCGGCGCAGTCGCAGGCCCCGGCTGGGTCAGCGCCGGCGGCAGCGTGAAGTCGAGGTCCAGCGGCGGCAGTGTCAAACGCTCCGTGAGCACCGGGATGCTCGGATCGTCAAAGTCAGCGGGCAGGGCGCTGCCGCGTTTGCCGTCTCTGTCGTTGCTGGTGGCCATCGTGTTGCTGCCTCTCGTCGACGGTCCTGTTCCCCGGTTGTTCCGTGGCGCCCGCGCCGCAGGCCTACTGATCGGCGGCCATGTCGTGCACGCTGGGTGCCAGTCCGGCATCACGATAGCGCTTCACGCGACCGCGTGCCGCCTGCCGGTCTGCATCGTCGCGCGAGACCACCTCGATCACGCGCTCAAAGCCGGCAAAGTACGACTCAAACGCCGGCGGCGGCGCATCGTCCAGGTTCAGCAGCACATCGCGCGCCAGTGGCTGAGCCTTGAGTGTCAGCACGATCGGCGTCTGCGCGGCAAGCGGCGAGTCCGCATACACGTGTGGCAGGAAGTCGAGTGCAGAGAACGTCCATAAGGCCGTATCAAAGCGGGCCAGCCGGTCGGCATCGGGCGTGTAGGCCAGCACGCTCTTGCCGGCAGCCCGCGCCTTGCGCACCACGCGGCAGGCGTAGTGCAGGCGATGCTCGACGTTGAAGAAGAAATCAATCCGGACGGATTCTGGATTCAGGATTCTGGATTCCGTCATCTCAATCGCTTTGCCTTGCTTGGCGTCCTTAGGCTGCGCTGAAACGATCTTTGTGGCTCGTCGCCGCGCCGCTCCTGGTGCCCGAATCCTGAATCCCGGATCCTGAATCCGAGTTCACCCGGCCCGATCCATCAGGAACTGGGTGAGCAGCGGCACGGGGCGCCCGGTGGCACCCTTGGCCGCACCGCTCTTCCATGCCGTGCCCGCGATGTCCAAATGGGCCCAGCGATAGGCCTTGGAAAAACGCGCGAGAAAGCAGGCCGCGACCACGGCGCCGGCCTTGCCTGGCCCGCCGATATTGGCCATGTCGGCAAAGTTGGACTTCAGCTGGTCCTGGTAGGCGTCATCCACGGGCATGCGCCAGGCCGGGTCGAGGGCAGTGCGCGAAGCGGCGAGCAGTTCGTCGGCGAGTTCGTCGTCGGGCGAAAACAGGCCCGAGTTGACGTCACCGAGTGCCACCACGCAGGCGCCGGTGAGGGTGGCGATGTCGATCACCGCGGCGGGCTTGAAGCGCTCTGCATAGGTGAGCGCATCGCACAGGATGAGGCGACCTTCGGCATCGGTGTTCAGCACCTCGATGGTCTGGCCCGACATGGAAGTGAAAATGTCGCCCGGCTTGCTCGCCGTGCCAGACGGCATGTTCTCGCAGGCCACCACGACGCCCACCACGTTCACCGGCAGCTTCATCTCGGCCACCGCCCGCAGCGTGCCAAACACGCTGGCCGCACCGCACATGTCGAACTTCATCTCGTCCATGGCGGCGCCGGGCTTCAGCGACACGCCGCCGGTGTCGAAGGTGATGCCCTTGCCCACCAGCACGATCGGCGCGGCGGCCATGTTGGACAACTTGTCCGCCGACTTGCCGGTGGACTTGCCGACGGGCTTGCCGTTGTAGTGCATGACGATCAGGCGCGGCGGCTGCGCCGACCCGTTGGTCACTGACAGGAACGAGCCCATGCCGAGCTTCTCGATGCCCTTGCGGTCGATCACCTCGACCCGCAGCTTGAACTCCTTGCCAAGCTTCTCGGCCTGCTGGCCAAGAAAGGCGGGCGTGCAGACATTGCCGGGCAGATTGCCAAGCCGCTTGGCCAGATCACTGCCGTTGGCCAGCGCCACGCCCTGGCGAATGCCCTGCTCGGCGAGCGCATCCTTGACCGTCGTGATCAGCGTGATCGTCGCCGGACCCTTGGGCTCGTCGTCCTTCTTGCTCTTGAGCTCATCGGTGCGAAACGCCACGTCGCGCGCAGCGGTGACCACCAGGCGCGCCAGCACATCACTCCTCGCAGCCTTGCCCTTGCCACCGGTCCAGTCGAGCGCGGCCAGCGCCAGCTCCTTGACCGCGGGGCCGCAGGCTTTCACGGCCGCGCGCACGGCCTCAGCCAGCACGCGCTGACTGAACTCCTCGCGCTTGCCCAGTCCAACCACCAGCACGCGCGGCGCGGCCACGTTGGCGAGCTGGCGCAACATGACGGTGCTGCCTTTCTTGCCCGTGATGTCGCCGCTCTTGATCGCCGCCTTGATGGCGCCCTTGCTGGCCGTGTCAATCGCTTTGGCGCCAACGGTGAGCTCGCCGTCGGCAAACACGCCCACTGCCACGCAGTCGGCCTTGATCGCGTCGCCATGAGCGACCTTCGTGATAAATTCCATCGCTTCTTTTCTCTCTGGCAGCAAGGGTGATTTCGAGTGAGGATCGCTGTCGCCTGCCTCGCCAACCCAGTTGCTGGATGCCTGTGGTCGCGCTTGCCTGCGCTGCAGTCGGCCCACGCAAATTGCGGCCACGACTGCGTCCCTGAAGACTGCGTCCCCGGACGGGTCACGCAGTATAGCGACGCTGCTCCATGATCTTTCGCCGCGCGCTCGTCAGTGAGCTTTCAAGCAACGCAGGCGCGGTCTTCACCGTGCTCTTCTCCATCGTCTTTTCCGTCACGCTGGTGCGCATCCTCGGTGAGGCAGCCGGCGGCAAGGTCGACAACCAGGCGGTGTTCGCCATCGTTGCGCTCTCCGCTCTGACCTCACTGCCGCTGCTGCTGGCGCTCACGCTGTTCATCGCCATTCTCATCACGCTGTCGCGGGCCTATCGCGACTCTGAAATGGCGGTGTGGTTCGCCAGTGGGCAGAGCCTTACCGCCTGGGTACGGCCGGTGCTGCGCTTTGCACTGCCTGGAGTCGTGTTGGTGGCCGTGCTGTCAATGCTGGTGGCGCCATGGGCCAACGGCCAGATCGCCGAAAGCCGCGAGCGCTATGCCAAGCGCGAGGACGTCAGTCGCGTGTCGCCCGGCCGCTTCATCGAGTCCAGCCGTGGCGAGCGTGTGGTGTTTGTCGAGAACGTGGATGTTGAAGGCAGCACGGTGCGCAACGTGTTCGTCAGCACACGCCAGGGCACGCGCGAAAGCGTGATCGTTGCCGCTGCCGGCGAGATCGAGCAGCGTGATGACGGCGAGCGCTTTCTGGTGCTGTCCAAGGGCCGCCGCTACGAAGGCCGGCCCGGCGAGGCCGAGTACCGGATGAGCGAGTTCGAGCGCTACGCGATTCGCCTGGAGCCGCAGCCCAATGCACCGACGCAGGAGCGGCGCACGCGCAGCAAGACCATGCAGGAACTGGTGACCGAGCGCGGCCGCTGGAACGATGGCGAACTCTTGTGGCGGCTTGGCATGCCGGCGGTGGCGCTGCTGCTGGCGCTCATGGCGATCCCGCTTTCCTACACCAACCCGCGCCTTGGCCGCTCCGCCAACCTCATTGTCGCAGTGCTGGTGTTCCTCCTTTATCTCACGCTCCTGCAACTGGTGCAGGGCTTCGTGCAGCTCAAAGGGTTGCCGTTCGCGCTCGGCGTGTGGCTGCCGCATGCCGTTGCGCTCGTCGCGGTGGTGCTGCTGTTCCTGCGACGCACTGTGCTGCTGTCGTGGGTGCCGCGCAGCGTTGCGCGCCCGCTTAACCGTCTGCTGGCAAGAAGGGCGGGTGCGACGTGAGCGCGGCTTGCTGCCCTTGCGTCGGCGCGCAGCGGGACGCGGCCGACCGATGAACACGCTGCCGCGCTACCTGCGTCGGGAGATTGGGCTGGCCACGCTGTTCGTGCTTTTTGGCCTGCTGGCGATCTTCACCTTCTTCGAGCTCGTCGGTGAACTGGAGAGCGTGGGCGTCAACGGCTACACCTTGCAGGCGGCGTTCATCTCGGTGCTGCTGTCCTTGCCCTCCCGCACCTATGAACTGATGCCGATCGCTGCGCTGATCGGCACCATTTACGCCCTGTCCAAGCTGGCGGCAAACTCCGAGTTCACCATCATGCGGGTGTCGGGCATGAGCACGCGGCGCCTGGCCGTCTGGGTGCTGCGCACCGGGCTCGTGATGGTGCTTGCAACCTATGTGCTGGGTGAACTGGTGGCGCCACCGGCCGAGCGGCTGGCGCAGAAGGTCAAGTTCCAGGCGGCCAATCGCGGTGTGGCCGAATTTCGCTCCGGCGTGTGGGCGCGCGATGTGGTGAAAGGTGAAGACGGCACGGTGGAACGGCTGCGCTTCGTTAACGTGCGCGAGATGCGCGCTGATGCCACCACCGCGCAATGGCGCATCTTCGAGTTTGACAACCAGTTTCGCATGCGTTCGATGCTGCTCGCCGAGCGCGGGGTGTACGAGGCGCCGGTCGATGGCAGCACGCCCGCCTGGCGCCTGACCAATGTGGTCGAGACGCGCTTGCCCGTGGTGGACCCGGCGACGACCGAGCGGGCCAGCGCGAGTACCCAGGTCATCAAGGACAGTGAACGCCTGTGGCCCACCGAATTGTCGCCGGAGATCTTCGGTGTGCTGCTGGTGCGCCCCGAGCGCATGGGCATGGTCGCGCTGGTGCAGTACGTGCGCCATCTTGAGGAGAACCGTCAGCGCAGCGACCGCTACGAGATCGCACTGTGGAACAAGGTGGTGTATCCGCTCGCGATCCTGGTCATGATGGTGCTGGCACTGCCCTTTGCCTACCTGCACGTGCGCCAGGGCAGTGTGTCGCTCAAGATCTTCTCGGGCGTGATGCTGGGCGTGGGCTTTTACATGCTCAACAAGCTGTTCGCCCATCTTGGCGTGCTCAACACCTGGCCGCCCATCATGGTGGCCGTGCTACCCAGCCTCGTTGTGCTGTCGATTGCGCTGGCGGCGTTGTATTGGATCGAACGACGCTGAGCGCTTTCCGTGCAGCACTTTCGGTGTACGCGATCGGCTGCGCCGATCGCACGTGCACCGAAAGTGATTAGTCAGGCGGGCCGCCTTCGGGCGGCCGGGCGGCGGCCCGCTAACCCGGATGTTTCACCAGTCACTGTTGTATGGGCCTGGTGGAGCAAGTGACCGTGCCATTTGGGCGTTTCTGATGGTGTAACCGGTGCATTGATGCGCTGCTGAG
>JBIIZX010000395.1:0-3741 GCA_044346055.1 Burkholderiaceae bacterium
AGGCGTTTGCGGATAACCTGTTTTCTCGCCTTGAGCTGAACGACTTCCTAGAAGTGGGCGCGGCACGCACGGGCTATGCAACTCCTCGCCGATTGGCTGTGCATATTTCGAACGTAAGGGAGCTCTCAGTACCTCGGCCGGTCCCCGATCGAACTTTGATGCCTGCCGCGATCGGCATGAAGGAAGGACAGCCGACTCCAGCGTTGATCAAGAAGCTAAAGGGTATCTACAACGATGACGTTGACATCCCGAGGCTTATGCGGGATCGGGTGTACGTCGCTGAAGACGCAGGAAAGGCTGTTGTAAAGCATAGAGAAGGCCTTGCCGCTGGTTCGCCCCTTTTGGTGGCGCTAAGTGGGCTTCTTAAGGCGACAGTCGAGTCGTTGCCGATTCCGAAAGTCATGACCTACCAGCTGAGCGACGGCTGGAGCAACGTCGAATTCGTACGGCCGACGCATCACCTGGTCGCACTGCATGGAGCGGACGTCGTACAGGTGACGGTGCTAGGGCTAAATGCCGGGCGTGCGACGGTCGGCCATCGCTTTGAGGCAACGACCACACCGCTCGTGATCCGCGATGCCGACAGCTACGCCGAGCAGCTGGACAAGGAAGGCGCAGTGATCGCCGGCTTTGCCGCGCGCCGCGCCGAGATCCAGCGTCAGTTGCAGGCAGCGGGGGCGGCGGCCGGGCTCACGCCGATCGAGGACGACGCGCTGCTGGACGAAGTCACGGGCCTGGTGGAACGACCCAACGTGCTCACCTGCCAGTTCGAGCCGGAGTTCCTAGACGTGCCGCAGGAGTGCCTCATCCTCACGATGAAGGCCAACCAGAAGTACTTTCCGCTGCTCGATGCCACCGGCCGGCTCACCAACAAGTTCCTGATCGTCAGCAACATTCGGCCTGCGGACCCCAGTGCCGTGATCACGGGCAATGAGCGCGTGGTGCGGCCGCGGCTGGCCGATGCCAAGTTTTTCTATGACCAGGATCGCAAGGCCACGCTGGAGTCGCGCGTGGACGGCCTGCACAGCGTGGTCTATCACGCCAAGCTCGGCTCGCAGCGGGAGCGCGTCGAGCGTCTGACCAACATCGCGGTCGAGATCGCTCGCGAACTGGGCGTCGATGTCGCCCTTGCCGGACGTGCCGCCCGCCTGGCCAAGGCCGACCTGCGGACGCTGATGGTTGGTGAGTTCCCCGAGCTGCAGGGGATCATGGGTTCCTACTATGCGCGCCACGACGGCGAGGTGTCCGACGTTGTGGACGCAATTCGGGACCAGTACACCCATCGCTTTAAGAGCGATGCGACACCCGTGAACCTGGTTTCCGTTTGCGTTTATCTGGCGGACCGTGCAGAGATGCTCGTCGGCCTGTTCGGGATCGGCGAGCGTCCGACTGGCGACAAGGATCCCTTCGGACTGCGCCGAGCTGCGCTTGGCATCATCAGTGTCTTCGAACTGCTGGGAGCGCAGCATCGTCTGGAGAAGCGTGCACTCAGCCTCGACCTGCCGGAGATCCTGGCGTTTGCCGAGACGTCGTTCGGCGGCAAAACACTTGGGCAAGGCACCGTTGAGCAGGTGGCGTCGTTCGTCTACGAGCGCTATTTCAATCAACTCGTAACTGCGTTCGACCAGTCGATCGTCAGTTCGGTGATCTCGCTGCGTCCGCCACTGCACGAGGTCGTCAAGCGCATTCACGCTGTGGAGCACTTCAAGTCATTGCCCGAGGCCGAGAGCCTCGCGGCCGCCAACAAGCGCATCGGCAACATCCTGAAGAAGTCGGACGGGGTCGCCGCCGGCGCGCCGATCGACCCCGCCCTGCTGTTCGAGCCCGCGGAGCAGTCGCTCGCCGCGGCGCTCGCTGCAACACGTCCGGTGGCGGAGCAGTTCTTCGCCCACGGCGACTACACCGGGATGCTGAAGTCGCTCGCGCCGCTGAAGCTGCCCGTGGACAAGTTCTTCGACGACGTGATGGTCAACGTGGACGACCAGAAGCTGCGCGCCAATCGCCTGGCGCTGCTCGCTGCGCTGCGCGCCGAGATGAACCGCGTCGCGGACCTGTCACTGTTGGCGGCCGGCTGAACCCATGTTCCGGCTGCGCGCGATCGTGCTGGTCGTGGTGCTGACGGCAGCGACGATTCCGTGGTCGTTTTTCATGCTCGCCGCCGGCATTGTCGCGCCGCAGCCGTTTCGCTTCACCCTGGCCGCCATGTGGACGCGCTTTGCCGTGCGCGCTGCGCGCGTCATCTGCAGGCTACGGTGGAGGGTCCGCGGCTGGGAGAACCTGCCCGCCGGCCCCGTGATCATTCTGCCCAAGCATCAGTCCACGTGGGAGACGTTCTGGCTACCGAGCTTCATGCCGCAGCGGCTGAGCTTCGTCTACAAGCGCGAGCTGCACCTGGTCCCCTTCTTCGGCTGGGCCATGGCCACCATCGGGATGATCAACATCGACCGCAACAAAGGCCAGGACGCCTTCCAGCAGGTCGTGAAAAGCGGCAGCGAGCACTTGCGCGACGGCTGGTGGATCGTCATCTTTCCCGAGGGCACGCGCACGCCTGCGGGCTCCACGCGGCGCTACAAAACGGGCGGCGCGCGCCTGGCGGTGGCAACCAAAACGCCCGTCGTGCCCATTGCCGTGAACTCCGGCGAATACTGGCCGCGCGGCGTGCTTATCCAACGGCCGGGCGAGATCACGGTGAGCATCGGCCCTCCCATTTCTGTGGAAGGCCGTAGTGTCGAGGAGGTGAATGCGGCCGTAGAATCGTGGATCGAAACGGAGATGCGGACTCTGGCGCCGCACCGCTACACCGGCCCGTACGCGCCGCTGCGCGAGAGCGCTGCTCCCACGGCCGGTGCATGAAGTTCCCAGAGCAGCACACGACAGAAGGCATGGCTTGAAGCGATCTGCAGCGCACCTGGACGCAAGACAGCTTGACCTGGCCCTCTTCACCGAAGAAGCGCGCCCTGCCGCCACGCCTGCCAACAAGATCGAAGACCCTGCCACACCCAACGAGCGGCGCCGCGCGGTGCTGCTCGCAGGCGAGACGCATCACTACCGGCTGCGGCGCGCCAAGCGACGCACCATCGGCTTCCAGATCGACGATGAAGGCCTGACCGTGAGCGCGCCGCGCTGGGTGCGCCTGCCCGAGATCGAAGCCGCGATCGTCGAAAAGGAGCGCTGGATCCGCACCAAGCTCAGCGAGTGGCGCGACTGGCGCACCAAGCGCAACCTGCCGCGCGTGCATTACGCCGACGGCGGCACCCTGCCCTATCTGGGCCAGACCGTCACGCTGCGGCTGAACGTCGAGCAGAAGACCACCGCGCTGGTGGAGACCGCGGGCGAGCGCCTGCTGTGCCTGGCGCTGCCGCCGGAGTCGACCGAGGCGCAGGTCAAGGACGCGGTGCAAGGCTGGCTGCAGACGCAAGCCCGGCGCGTGCTCGACGAACGGCTGCGCCAGCTTGCTCAGCGCAGCGGTCTCACCTACAAGACCTGGACGCTGTCTTCCGCGCGCGGCCAATGGGGCTCGTGCACACACGACGGCCGCATTCGCCTGAACTGGCGCCTGGTGCACTTTGCACTGCCCGTGATCGACTACGTGGTGGCGCACGAGCTGGCGCATGTGCGCGAAATGAACCACAGCCCGCGCTTCTGGACCGCCGTCGGCCAATTGCTCCCCGGCTTTGAAGCGGCGCGCGACGAGATCAAGGGCGTGGACCTGGCGAGCCTGTAACTCGGGGGGAACGCGCG
>JBIIZX010000038.1:0-12539 GCA_044346055.1 Burkholderiaceae bacterium
ATCTGCCATCCCTACCCGAACCAGCGTCTGATCGTCACGACCCAAGGCAAGAGCCGTGTGCGGTAGCTCCGCATGCACGGATCTGTGAAGGGGGTGATGGGTGACTGTCATTCCTACTTCGACTCGAATCGTTTGTTGTTGGTACGAGCCCAAGAGTCTAACGGCCCGACCCCTGCTCACCGATCCCCAATCACGGATCACGGATCACGGATCACAGATCACCGATCACCGCCTCACTCGCCCACCGCCACGCCTTCGCGCCGCGGATCCGCGCCGCCGCGCAGCAGGCTGCGGCCGCCTTCGCGCACGCGCACGATGCCTTGCAGGCCGCTGGTCATCTCCATCACGCGCACGTCATGCCCGCGCGCTTTCAGGCCATCGACCAGCGCACTGCTGACACCGTTCTCGACCTCGGTCGGCCCGTTGCGGCTGCCGAAGTTCGGCAGGCTGATGGCCTGCTGGATATCCAGTTGCCAGTCGAGCACGCCCACCAGCGTCTTGGCCACGTAGTTGATGATGAGCGAGCCGCCGGGCGAGCCGAGCGTGGCGACCAGCGCACCGCTGGTGCGGTCGAACACGAGCGTTGGCGCCATCGAGGAGCGCGGCCGCTTGCCCGCCTGCACGCGGTTGGCGACCAGCTCACCATCGGCCCGCAAGGCGCCTTGCGCATCCGCCGCGCGTGGCAGGAACGAGAAGTCGGTGAGCTCGTTGTTCAACAGAAAGCCGCGCACCATGAGCCGCGCGCCGAACTGGTCCTCGATCGAGGTGGTCATCGACAGCGCGTTGCCGGCGGCATCGACCACCGAGATATGCGAGGTGCTGATGCGCTGCGGCGACTGGTCCGGCGCGAAGGCCACCTTGCTGCCCGCAGGTGTACCCGCGCTGGCGCTACCCATGCTCCGGTTGGTGATGAGTTTGGCGCGCTCGGCCAGATAGCGCGCCTCCGTCAAGGCCGCCACGTCCACGGCGACGAAATCCGGATCGGCAACGTATTGCGCACGATCGGCAAAGGCAAGGCGGCCCGCTTCGCTGAACAGGTGCACTGCGTCTGCTTGCGGCTCGAGCTTGCCTTCGACAGCGATTGGCGGCACGACCGCGATGTTGCGCGCGCTGAAGATGCCGAGCATCTGCGCGATGGCGATGCCACCGGACGACGGCGGCCCCATGCCGCACACGCGCCAGGTCTTGTAGTCGGAGCACACGGGGGCGCGCTCCTTGGCGCGATAGCCCGCAAGGTCGCTTTCGCTCAGGCGCCCCGGGTTGCTGGCATGGCCACGCACCGCGGCCACGATGTCGGCCGCGATGGGGCCGCGGTAGAAGGCATCGGCGCCATCCCGCGCAATTGCTCGCAGCGTGGCGGCCAGCTCCGGATTGCGCAGCCGCGTGCCCATCGCCTTCGGCGTGCCATCAGGGTTGTAGAAGTGGGCACGCGCCGCAGCGTTGCCAGCCAGATGTTTCTCGCCGGCCAGCAGCGTGTGCAGGCGCGGGGAGATCGCAAAGCCCTGCTCGGCGAGGTTGATGGCCGGCTCGAACAGGCGCGCCCAAGGCAGGCGGCCATGCTGCTTGTGCGCCAGTTCCAGCATCCGCAACACGCCCGGCGTGCCCACCGAGCGGCCACCCACCACGGCGTCGATGAAGCCCATCGGGCGACCCTGCGGCGTCATGAACAACTGCTCATCGGCTGCCGCCGGCGCGGTCTCGCGGCCGTCGTAGCTCTGCACCGTCTTGCCATTGAAGTGCAGCAGGAAGGCGCCACCGCCAATGCCCGAACTCTGCGGCTCCACCAGCGTCAGCACCATCTGCATGGCGATTGCGGCATCCACTGCCGAGCCGCCGGCGGCCAGGATCTGGCGCCCAGCGTCGGCCGCCAGCGGATTGGCGGCCGCCGCCATGAAGCGCGTCGCCGTCGTGCTCGACAGGCCCGTGCGCAAGCCGGAGGCGGCTTCCGGCTGCGTTGGCGCAGATGGCTGCTGCTGTGGCGGCGCAGTTGTCGTCGCGCTGCAGGCGGCCAGCAGGAGTGTTGCGGCTGCGGTCAGGAGCGTGCGCATGACATCTTCCAGCCTCATTGTTGTTACCTCGGCAGCCTTGCGGTCAAGCGTGTGCGCAATGCAGGCGCGACGGTTCACTTGGCCTGCATGCGAATCGCGCCGTCGAGGCGGATGGTCTCGCCGTTGAGCATGATGTTGGCGAGGATGGCGCCGACCAGTTGCGCGTACTCCGCGGGCTTGCCCAGGCGCGATGGAAACGGCACCTGCTTGCCGAGTGACTCCTGCACCTCGGGCGGCATGCCCAGCAGCATGGGTGTTTCGAAAATGCCGGGCGCAATGGTCATGCAGCGAATGCCATTGCGCGACAGATCGCGCGCCAGCGGCAGCGTCATGCCAACCACGCCGCCCTTCGAGGCCGCATAAGCCACCTGGCCCATCTGGCCGTCGAAGGCTGCGACCGACGCGGTGTTGATCACCACGCCGCGCTCGCCATCGGCGGTGGCGTCCTGCCGGCTCATCGCCTCCGCTGCCAGGCGAATCATGTTGAAGGTGCCGATGAGGTTGATGCCGATCACGCGCGCAAAGCTTTCCAGCTTGTGCGGCCCGTCCTTGCCCACGGTCTTTTCGCCGATCGCGATGCCGGCGCAGTTGATGAGCCCGCGCAGGGTGCCGAGTTCGAGCGCGGCAGCCACCACGGCCTTGCCGTCGGCCTCGGAGGTGACGTCGCATTTGACAAAGCGGGTGGCGGCGCCGAGTTCGCCCGCCAGTGCCTGGCCCTTGTCGGCCTGCACGTCGGCGATCAGGACCTTGCCACCCTGGCCCGCCAGATACCGGGTGGTTGCGCCACCCAGACCGGACGCGCCGCCGGTGACGATGAAGACATTGCCTGCGACTTGCACCTATGCCTCCCGCTCAAGCCAGACTGTGAGCTGATGATTCTAGGCGCGCGCGCAGGGCGGCAGCGGCGCACTGCCGTTGCAGGCAGACGCTAGCGGTGCGAAACGAGGGGCGTCAGTGGAAGCTGCAGCGCGCCTGCATCACGAGCGAGCCCGTGAGCCCGCCGTCCTGCGACAAGCGCGTACGAGCTCGCAAGATCGGTGCAAAGCAGGTGTGCGCGTCGAGGCCAAAGTCCTTGGCCCAGCGGCGCATTGAGTCAGACTGAAAGCCAACCGCGTACTTGGGCCGCGTGTACTGGCCGGGAATCTGGTCCTGCGGCATTTGCATCAGGATCGGCGCCACGCTGGCCGGCGCACTAAGCGACAGCGACAGCGGCCGGCTCCCGCGCTCGAGCGGGCCCGGCGCCTCAGCGGCGGTGCTGCGCACCAGCGTCGCCTCGGAGGGCGCCAGCAATGAGGTGCGTGGCAGGGCGGCCAGCAGGTCAGCGGCGGTCTGTGCCAGCGCGTGCCGCGGCAACGATGCGCCAGCGATGCAAAGCGCAGCGCAACATGCTGCAGTGATGCGATCACTGCATCGACCACTGAACCGACCGAACGCGCCCACGAACGCTCCCCAAACGTTGCGTTGTGCCAAATCTACTCACTTCGTGCCCTGGCGCAACCAACCTTCCGCATGATCAAGCATCTTGTCCGAAAATTGTCAGGCGGCACGCACTCCCCTAAGGTGGCACGAGAAGTGGAACGAGTGATGAATGAGACCAATGCCAATGGCAGGTGCGCGCGATGAGCACCCACGGCCTTGAACTGCTCGCTGCCTTGCGCAGCTTTGAGAAGGGCAAGATCGTAACGGCCCGCGAGGCGGTGCAGCTCATCCAGGACGGCGACACGCTTGCCACCGGCGGCTTTGTTGGCATCGGCTTTCCGGAGAACATCGCGGTCGCACTCGAAGCGCGCTTTGTCGAGACGTCCGAGCAGGACCCGGATGGCATCGGCAAGCCCGAGAACCTCACGCTTGTCTACGCCGCAGGCCAGGGCGACGGCAAGGAGCGCGGGCTCAATCATCTGGGACACGAGGGGCTGGTCAAGCGCGTTATTGGCGGGCACTGGGGGCTGGTGCCCAAGCTGCAGGCGCTCGCAGTGGCCAACCGCATCGAGGCCTACAACCTGCCGCAGGGCGTGATCTCGCACCTGTTTCGCGACACGGCCGCGGGCAAGCCGGGGCATCTGTCCCGCATCGGGCTTGGCACCTTTGTCGATCCGCGCCTGGGCGGCGGCAAGATCAATGAGCGCAGCACTGAGGACCTGGTGCGGTTGATGCCTATCGATGGCGAGGAGTACCTGTTTTACAAGCGCATTCCGATCGACGTCGGGATCGTGCGCGGCACCACGGCCGACGTCGACGGCAACATCACGATGGAGAAGGAAGCGTTGACGCTGGAGGCGCTGGCCATTGCGATGGCCGCGCGCAACTCGGGTGGCATCGTCATCGTGCAGGTGGAGCGCATTGCCGAGCGCGGCTCGCTCAACCCGCGCGAGGTGAAGATCCCCGGCGTCCTGGTGGACTGCGTGGTGGTGGCCGAGAAGGCCGAGTACCACATGCAGACCTTCGTCGAGCAGTACAACCCGGCGTTCTCCGGCGAGATCCGGGTGCCGGCGTCGATGATGCCGCTGATGCCGATGAGCGAGCGCAAGATCATCGCGCGCCGCGCGGCGCTGGAGCTGAAGGCCAATAGTGTCGTCAACCTCGGCATCGGCATGCCGGAGGGGCTGGCTGCCGTGGCGGCCGAGGAGAAGGTGATCGATCTGATGACGCTCACTGCCGAGCCGGGTGTGATCGGGGGCATTCCGGCCAGCGGGCTGAACTTTGGCGCGGCCGTGAACACGCAGGCCATCATCGACCAGCCCTACCAGTTCGACTTTTACGACGGTGGCGGCCTCGACCTCGCTTTTCTCGGCCTGGCGCAGGCCGATCGGCAGGGCAATCTGAACGTGAGCCGCTTTGGCCCGCGCCTGGCCGGTGCCGGCGGCTTCATCAACATCTCGCAGTCTGCCAAGCAGGTGATCTTCGTTGGCACCTTCACGGCCGGCGACCTGCGCGTCAGCGTGCAGGACGGCCGCCTTGCGCTTCACAACGACATTGGTCCGCGCAAGTTCGTGCACGAGGTCGAGCACCGCACGTTCTCCGGCGAGTACGCGGTGCGGCGTGGCCAGCGCGTGCTGTACGTGACCGAACGCTGCGTGTTCCAGCTCGGGGGCGACGGGGTCGAGCTGATTGAAGTCGCACCGGGCGTGGACATCGAGCGCGACATCCTGGCGCGTATGGACTTCGCACCCATCATCCGCAGCCAGCCGCGTTTGATGGCCGCCGCCATCTTCGATGAGGCGCCGATGGACCTGCGCACGCGCATGCTCGAAGTGCCGCTGCCGCAGCGGCTGTCCTACGACGCGCAGCAGAACATCCTGTTCATCAACTTCGAGCGGCTGGCAGTGCGCAACAGTGCCGATGTTGCCGCCATCAAGGCCGAGGTCGAAGCGCGGCTGGCGAGCATCAGCCACCGCGTGTACGCCATCGTCAACTACGACAGCTTCGAGCTGGCGCCCGAGGTCGAGGACGAATACGCGGCCATGGTCAAGGCGCTGGTGGAGCGCTACTACGATGGCGTCTCGCGCTACTCGACCTCTGGCTTTTTGCGGGCCAAGCTCGGCCGGGCGCTCAAGCGCCGCGGCGTGGCGCCGCACATCTACGAGTCACCTAAAGCAGCCTTCGAGCACGTGCGCGACGCATGACTGTCGTCTCGCTGGACGTATCGCGAGTCGATGCACGGTGACCGCGTCGAGCCTCCACCTGCGTCGACTGCGGGCATCGGGCGGCCGAGCGCCCAACGCGATGACAAAGGTGACGAGCGGATACCAGGAACGTGGCGCGCGATACCTTGGCGGCTACAACGGCGCCGTCCGCTGGCCCTCGCCCAGCGCCCTTTGCATCAGCACTGAATCAACCCAGCGGCCGAACTTGAAGCCGAATGCGTCGAGCGTGCACTTCATCTCGAAGCCGCAGGCGCGATGCACGCCGATCGATGCGGCATTGGCCGAGTCACCGATCACTGCCAGCATCTGGCGGTAGCCGCGCGCCTCGCATTCGGTGATGAGGCGCAGCAGCAGCGCCTTGCCGATGCCACGGCCGGCAGCGCCGGGCGCGACATAGATCGAGTCTTCGACGGTGAAGCGATAGGCCGGGCGCGGCCGGTACTGGCCGGCGTAGGCGTAGCCGACCAAGATGTCACCGTCGAGCGCGACCAGATACGGGTAGCCGGCGTCGGCCATGCGCTCGTAGCGGCTGCGCATCTCGGCAAGCGTTGGCGGCTCCAGCTCGAAGCTCGCCAGGCCGGTGCGCACGTGGTGCGCGTAGATCGCGGTGATCTGCGGCAGATCCTCGGGCGATGCGAAGCGCAGTTGCATGGTGCGTGGGTCCAGGTGCAAGCAGCCAAGTCGGCCGGATAGACAGGCAGGATAGGGAGGCGGGTGCGGCCGGCAAAGAAAAAGGGGCGCAAGTGCGCCCCTTTGGCCACACAAGATCCGCGCCAGTGTCAGCGCAGCACGATATCCACGCGCCGCGCGTCGGCGTCCGAGCCCTGGCCAACCATCACTTCCTGCGGCTTGACCAGGTCCACGCGCTCGGCCGGCACGCCGCCGGCCACCAGTGCTTCACGCACCGTGGTGGCGCGCTGCTTGGCCAGTTCGAGGTTCTTGGCTGCATCGCCTGTGGGATCGGCAAAGCCAGAGAGTTCCACGCGGGTGCTCGGGTTCATCGTCAGCGCCTTGGCGTAGCCGTCAACGATGCGCTTGCCTTCGGGCGACAGCGTCTCCGAACCGGTCTCGAAGTGCACGCGCATCGGCACGCCCACCACCACGACGATCGGCACCGCGATCACCGTCGCCTGCTGCACCGATACGGCCGGGGCCGCCGCCTTCGGCGTCTTGTCGGCCCAGAAGATGGCGATCACAGGCACGATCAGCAGCGCCACGAGGTTGATGATCTTGATCAGCGGATTGACCGCCGGGCCGGCCGTGTCCTTGTACGGGTCGCCCACGGTGTCGCCGGTCACGGCCGCCTTGTGCGCGTCCGAGCCCTTGCCGCCATGGTGGCCCTCTTCGATGTACTTCTTGGCGTTGTCCCAGGCGCCTCCGCCGGTCGTCATGGAGATGGCGACGAACAGGCCCGTGACGATGGTGCCCATCAGCAGGCCGCCGAGCGCGGCAGGTCCGAGAACGAGGCCGACGACGATTGGCACCACGACCGGCAGCAGCGACGGGATCATCATTTCCTTGATCGCGGCGGTGGTCAGCATGTCGACGGCACGGCCGTATTCGGGCTTGGTCGTGCCTTCCATGATCCCCTTGATCTCGCGGAACTGGCGGCGCACTTCTTCGACCACCGACCCGGCTGCGCGGCCTACGGCCTCCATGGCCATGGCCGCAAACAGATACGGCACCAGGCCACCGATGAACAGGCCAATGATGACCTTGGGATCGGACAGCGAGAAGCTGGCGGTGATGTTGGCGCTGCCAAGGGCGGCCGTGTAGTCGGCAAAAAGCACCAGTGCTGCCAGGCCCGCGGAGCCGATGGCGTAGCCCTTGGTCACCGCCTTGGTCGTGTTGCCGACCGCATCCAGCGGATCGGTGATGTTGCGCACTTCCTTGGGCAGTTCGGCCATCTCGGCAATGCCACCGGCGTTGTCGGTAATGGGGCCGTAGGCGTCGAGTGCCACGATGATGCCGGTCATCGACAGCATGGCCGTGGCAGCGATGGCGATGCCGTAGAGGCCAAAGGTGCCGCCGCCCACCACCCAGTAAGACGCGAGGATTGCCGCGCACACCGCCAGCACGGGCAGCGCACAGGCTTTCATCGACACAGCGATGCCCGCGATGATGTTGGTTGCGTGCCCGGTGGTGGAGGCCTGCGCGACGTACTTCACGGGCTTGAAGTCGGTGCCCGTGTAGTACTCGGTGATCCACATCAGCGCGCCGGTGAGCACGATGCCGATGGCGGCCGCCAGCCACAGCTTCATCGGCGTGACCACACCGTTGCTGGCTTGCGCCACGTCGCCCATCAGCCAGGTGGTGATCGGGTAGAACGCGATGAGACTCAGCACGCCGGCCACGATTACGCCCTTGTAAAGAGCGTTCATGATCTTGGCGCCTTCGGTGGTCTTGACGAAGTAGCAGCCGATGATCGAGGCGATGATCGACACGCCGCCCAGGGCCAGCGGATACACGACCGCAGCATCGCCCATGTTGGCAAAGGCCAGTGCGCCCACAAGCATGGTCGCCACCACCGTCACCGCATAGGTCTCGAAGAGATCGGCCGCCATGCCGGCGCAGTCGCCGACGTTGTCGCCCACGTTGTCGGCAATCACCGCCGGGTTGCGCGGGTCATCCTCGGGGATGCCGGCTTCCACCTTGCCCACCAGGTCGGCGCCAACGTCGGCGCCCTTGGTGAAGATGCCCCCGCCAAGACGCGCGAAGATCGAGATCAGCGAAGAGCCGAAGGCCAGACCAATCATCGGGTGCAACAGGTCACGCAGGCCCACGCCGCTGCCTGTGAACGCCTTGAGCGCGGCGTAAAAACCCGTGACGCCCAGCAGGCCCAGGCCCACCACCAGCATGCCGGTGATGGCGCCGCCGCGAAACGCAATGTTCAGCGCCGCGTTGATGCCATGGGTGGCCGCCTGCGCGGTGCGCACATTGGCGCGCACCGACACATTCATGCCGATGTAGCCGGTCGCACCCGACAGGATGGCGCCAATGGCAAAGCCAATCGCCGTGGCCCACCCCAGGCCAGGCACGACGCCGATGATGAGGAACAGCACCACGCCCACGATGGCAATGGTGCGGTACTGGCGATTCAGGTACGCCTGCGCGCCCTGCTGGACCGCCAGCGCGATCTCCTGCATCCGCGGATTGCCCGCAGGCTGCTTCATGATCCACGAGGTCCAAATCCCCCCGAAGATGACCGCGAGCGCGCCGCAGGCGAGCGCGAGTAACAAGCCGGACGACATAGGTTCTCCTACCCGTTTTCTATGTTTGTTGAAGTTGCAGGAACAGCCCGCGCGACGGCGCCACCTCTGTCGCCATCACGCGGCTTTCAGGCAAGCGCGTTGAACACGCGCTGCTTGATTTCTTCCACCGGCCCCACGCCACTGACCTTGGCGTAACGCGGTGCGCCGGGCTCGCCAGCGGCGGCCCATTTTGAGTAGTAATCGACCAGCACGCTGGTTTGCGCGTGATAGACCTCCAGGCGCTTCTTGACGACGTCTTCCTTGTCGTCGTCACGCTGGATGAGCGGCTCGCCAGTGGCGTCGTCCTGCCCGGCCACCTTGGGCGGGTTGAAGCGCACGTGGTAGGTGCGGCCGCTGGCCACATGAACGCGCCGGCCGCTCATGCGGTCAATGATGTCGGAGTCCGGCACGGCAATCTCAAGCACCGCATCCACGCGCACGGCGGCGGACTTCATTGCGTCGGCCTGCGGAATGGTGCGGGGAAAGCCGTCGAACAGATAGCCGCTGGCGCAGTCGGGCTCCTTGAGCCGCTCCTTGACCAGGCCAATGATGATCTCGTCGGACACAAGCTGGCCCGAATCCATCACCTTGCGCGCGGCCAGGCCCAGCGGCGTGCCGGCCTTGACCGCGGCGCGCAGCATGTCGCCGGTGGAGATCTGCGGAATGCCGTAGCGTTCCTTGATGAAGCCGGCCTGCGTGCCCTTGCCGGCACCCGGCGGCCCAAGAAGTATCAGTCGCATCCCCCGATCCCCCGGTGGTGTCCCCAGTCGTTATTCGGCGTGGCATCCGTCGAGGGATGCCACCTGCAAAGCCGGGCGATTCTAACTGCGACCCTGCGGGGCCTCCTTTGCTCGTCTTGCAAGGAGAGGTTGATGACGAAAAAACAACGTGCTGCAAGCGTTTGCAGAGCAGTCAATCGCTCGCACGTCAATCGCCGGCACGTCCATCGCCTGCACCACACTAGAAAAGTTCACGCATCCGCACATCGGTGCGCGTGCTGTGGCGCGCCGGCGTCTGCGCCTGCGCTGTGGTCGGCGGCGGCTGCGTCACCAGCAGGGCGGGCGCGGTCGAGCAGGCCGAGCAGCGGGTCGCAGCCGAGCCACGCATGCACCTGCGGGCAGTCAAAGCGCAAGGGCTGAGCAGCACTTGGCGCGCGGCGTCGTAGGACACCAATATCAATTGATGCGCCAGTTACCGCGCCACGCGATCATGCGAATCGCGACGATCAAGAGCGCTGCCACCCACAGCGCCACCGGGTCCGGTGCATTGACCTGCAGCATGGCGATGTAGCTGCAGCAGCCGATGAACGCGGCCAGTGCATAGGGACGGCCATCGCGCAGCACCACCGGCACTTCGTTGAGGATTACGTCACGCAACACGCCGCCGAACACGCCGGTCACCACACCCAGCAGCACGGCGACGATCCACGGCAGATTGGCATGCAGCGCCAGTGCCGTACCGGCAATGGAAAAAAAGCCGAGGCCGATCGCATCGGCCGTGACAAACGCCCACTGCGGCACCAGGCGATGGGCCACGCGCATGGCGGGCGTGACGAGCAGGGTCAGCACCAGGATCAGGATCACATAGTGGTAGTGCTCGACCCAGAAGAACGGCCTGCGATCGAGCAATAGATCGCGCAGCGTGCCCCCGCCAAAGGCGGTGATGAAGGCCACAGTGAACACGCCCACCACGTCCATCTTTCGCTTGCGCGCCTCGGCAAAGCCCGAGAATGCCGCTGCCAGCACGGCCACGAGTTCGATTGCTGGCAACAGCGTGGCGGGGTCGATGGTGTCGGGCGTCAGTGCCATGGTGGATGTTGCGTATCTCTTGGCTGGCGTGCGCGGACACACATTGGCGCGGCCCGCATGGACCGCGCCGATTGTTGACGCGGAGTCAGTCGGTCTTCGCCTGCCCGGGCCGCAGCAGCACGACCAGCGCACCACTACCACCATCGATCGGGCGCGCCTGGCAGAAGGCGATCACGTCCTCGCGCTGCACCAGCCAGCCGCGCACCTTGCCTTTGAGCACCGGCACTTTGTCGCGCGAGCCCAGGCCCTTGCCGTGGACCACGCGCACGCAGCGCAGACCGTTCTTCAGCGCGTGCTTCAAAAACAGCACCAGCGCATGACGCGCTTCCTCGACCCGGTGGCCGTGCAGGTCGATGTGTGCCTGGATCGCCCACTCGCCGCGCCGCAAGCGTCGCAGCACTTCTGGGCCGATGCCAGTGGCGCGATACGACAGCGCATCGTCAGTGTCGAGCAGGCTGCTGGCGTCGATCTCGTCGGACAGCGAATCGGCCAGCACTTCCTGCTCGTCGCGCAGGCGCTGCAAGGGATGCGGCGGGTGGGCCTTGGGCAGGTGCAGCGCGCGGCCTTGGGGGTGCAGTGGCTGCACATCGGCCACCGCGTCCCGGAACTCGTTGGCCGCGCGCTCCTCGCGCGCACGGCGCGCCGCGGCCTCGCGGGTGGCCAGCTGGCGCTGCCGCTCGCGTTCGGCCAGCGTTTCGCGCAGATCAGCGAGTTGGCCCAGGTCTTTGAAGCGTTGCGCGGCCATGGGCGGGATCCGTTGACCGTGATCCGTGATCCGTGATCCGTGATCGGTGATCGGTGATCCGTGATCCGTGATTCGTGATTCGTGATCCGTGATTCGGGAACAAGGCGTGGTTGATCGGCGATCAGTCAGGTGTTCGAGCAGCTTTCGGCGCAGGAAACGAGCGCCGTGTGACCCTCACGGATCACGGATCACGACTTCAAGCCGCCAAGCGCGCCGTCTGCTCGGCACCCTGATCCGCCTGCGCTTCAAGCCAGCGCTGGGCGTCCAGTGCCGCCATGCAGCCGGTGCCGGCACTGGTCACGGCCTGGCGATACACGTGGTCCTGCACGTCGCCGGCGGCAAACACGCCGGGAATGCTGGTCATGGTTGCCATGCCAGCCAGGCCGCTCTTGGTGACGATGTAGCCGTCCTTCATCTCGAGCTGGCCCTGGAAGATGTCGGTGTTGGGATGGTGGCCGATGGCGATGAAGCAGCCCTGTACCGCCACATCCGTCTTGGCGCCGCCGCGGCTGTCGCGGATGCGCACGCCGCTCACGCCCTTGTCATCGCCCAGCACCTCGTCCAGCTCGTGCCACAGGTGCAGCACGACCTTGCCTTCGCGGGCCTTGGCCATCAGCTTGTCGACCATGATGGCCTCGGCGCGGAACTTGTCGCGCCGGTGGATCATATGCACGGTCTTGGCAATGTTGGTCAGATACAGCGCTTCCTCGACCGCGGTGTTGCCGCCACCGACCACACACACGTCCTGGTTGCGATAGAAAAAACCGTCGCAGGTCGCACAGCCCGACACGCCCTTGCCCATGAAAGCCTGCTCGCTGGCAAGCCCCAGGTACTTGGCGCTGGCGCCGGTGGCGATGACCAGCGCGTCGCAGGTGTACTCACCGGCATCGCCAATCAGCTTGAACGGGCGCTGCGACAGTTGCACGGTGTGGATGTGGTCGAACACGACATCGGTGTCAAAGCGCTGCGCGTGCTTGAGAAAGCGCTCCATGAGCTCCGGCCCCTGCACGCCATCGGCGTCGGCGGGCCAGTTATCGACCTCG
>JBIIZX010000396.1:0-3732 GCA_044346055.1 Burkholderiaceae bacterium
AAGCGATACCCAAGAACAGCAAGGCCCATCCAAAGCACCAGATCAAAGCACGTAGCTTGGTGCGTCCGAACAAAAAGTGGCATTCCGGATCAATGTAAGCCTTGGTGTTTCCGATTGGCTCAGCGCGCCACGTGACAGGGCAGTCGCCGTCGCGTAGCTCAAAACTGTAGCCCGTGCGTTTGCCGAAAGGAGGGACGTACAAAAGTCCAGTCGTCTGTGGAAAGCTAGCTCGAGTTTCGCTTGCCCAAGCCCGGAACTGGTCATCGGTTGGGTACTTGCCGGTCGCCTTATGGTGGTCGCTGACGTTCCGCACGGCGATTGATATCGCCTCCAACTCGTCTTGCCTGAGCTCCCGAACTGGGGCCGAGTCAGCAGGAACGATGATGGCGCCGATGACAAGCCATGAAATGCCCCACAGAGCAAAGACGAGCGCCCCGAAGGCTCTGAGAATTCTTTTCATGCACGCCAAGCTTTCACGCCCACCAGGCGAGAGCATAGGTGCACTTCCGCGCGCTAAAAAAACACTCTGGGCGGCCCGCCCTTGGCCGGCGCCGGCGGACTATTGACCCCCTGGGTACCGACCAGCAGCTCGGCGCCTTCCTCGATGCCCTCACCCGCGATCTCCGTCGTGGTGCCGTCGGTGAGGCCCACCCGCACTTCGATCGCCTTGGGTTTGCCATCGGCCAGCACCCAGACGCGACCGCGGGTGGTGGTGCCGGCGCGGCCGGCCTGCTCGGCCACCAGTTCGGCATAGCGCGCCTTCTGCTCGGGCTTCAGGATGTCCTCGATGCGCGCGCGTGACTCGTTGCGCGCCGCGGCCAGCGCCTTGCCGCGCTGCTCCTCGGGCAAGTCACGTGCGGCCAAGAACTTGTTGCGCAGCTCGCCGAGGATCGGATCGAGCCGGCCTTGCTGCCCGGCGTCGAGCTTGAGTTCGGTCACCAGGCGCTCGCGGAACTGCGCCCCCTGGCCCTGCGGCGTCACGGCGGGCGTGCCTTTGACGTCACCCTTGCCGCCATCATTGACGCCACCCTTCTTGCTTTCGCCCGCAGTGCTCTCGCCCGGCGGGCGAAAGCGCAGGGCGGCGTTGGGCGCCTTGAGCACCGACTCGCGCGTGTCGGTCACGATGCGCACATTGGCGGTCATGCCGGGCAGCAACTGGCCGGCGTCGTTGTTGGCCGTCACGAGCACCGTGTAGGTGACCACGTTCTGCACGTTCTGCGCGGCCTTGCGCACCTGCCTGACCTCGCCGTTGAAGCTGCGGCCAGGAAACGAGTCGACGCTGAAACTGGCGCGCTGGCCAATGCGAATGCGGCCGACATCGGCCTCGTCGATCGAGGTCTCGACCTGCATGTCGCGCAGGTCCTTGGCGATGATGAACAGCTCCGGCGCCTGCAAGCTCGCCGCCACCGTCTGGCCCACGTCCACACTGCGCTTGATCACCACGCCATCGACCGGCGCGCGGATCTCGGTGCGGCCCAGGTCCACCCGCGCACTGGCCAGTGAGGCCTCGCGCTGCGCCACCCCGGCCTGCGCGTTGCGCACATCGGCCTGCGCCAGATCGAAGGCGGACTGCTTGGCATCGAGCTCGGCGGGCGAGACAAAGTTGCGCGCCACCAGCTCCTTGGTGCGATTGAGCTCGCGCTGGGCGTTAATGAGCGAGACCTGAGCGCGGTTCTGCCCCGAGCGCGCCGCCTCGGTATCGGCCTGCGCCTGGCGCACCCTGTACTCGAACGTCTCGGGGTCGATGCGTGCGATCAGCTGCCCCTTTTTCACCGGCGAATTGAAGTCGACATACAGCTCCTTGATCTGGCCGGAGACCTGGGTGCCCACCTGCACTGAGGTCACCGGATTGAGCGTGCCGGTGGCAGAGACGGTGGCCGTGATCGGCCCGCGCTCGATCTTGCCGGTGCGAAAACGCGGCGCTTCGGCGGCACCACGCTGGCTCCAGTAGACGCCGCCGGCGGCAACCAGAAGCAGCACGAGCAGAGCGAACAGCACACGCGGCCGCCGCAGGGCAGACAAGATCATTGCAGGATGTCGAGGGCGAGGGGAAAGACCAGAGGCGGGACGTCAGCAGACGCCGGGAGGGCGCATTGTAGGGAGCCATGTGCCTGGCACCCGCAGTTGCAGGCCATCCGCCTGTGACCAATTGCAACCGTGTCAGTTCATGGTCAGGTCCGTGCGAGTGCTAGCCCGGATGATTCACCAGGTCGCCCCCGTGCGCACACGACCTGCCTCTGGAAGCTGCAGCGACTGCCGGCCATCGGCCAAAGCCATGTTGGTCCTTCGGGGCTACGCGGGCGGAACTTGTCAATGACTCTGCGCCGCCCCCGCCTTCGCGGGGGCAGGCTCTGCGCGGCCAGCTTGCTCAAGAGCTCGCCGATGGCCTGCGGGCATCGGCTGCGCCGTTCGCGGGGCGCGCTGCGGCTGGCAGGCCGCAGCCGCTCAGCCGGCGCGACGCATGCGTCGCGAAACCCCGGCTTCGCCTACGTCTCTCGCGCAACCTGGCTCGCGCATGCATCCGCGCAATCCCGCCTCCCTGAACAAACATCCGGGCTAGAACAGCTCCACCAGCGTCTGCAGTTCCTTGCTGCGGATCTCGCCCTCGGCCAGCAGTTGGTCGTAACCGCGCACCTGGTCGCGCCCGTGGTTCTTGGCGAAGTACAGGGCCTGGTCGGCACGCTCGAAGGCGGCGGCGGGGCTGTCGCGCGGGCTGATGCGGGTGAAGCCGATGCTCACCGTGACCTTGCCCACCTGCGGAAAGGCAAACTGCGCGACCTTCTGCCGCAACCGCTCGAAGGCGAGCACCGCGCCATCTTGCACGGCATGATGCAGCACCACCACGAACTCCTCGCCGCCAAAGCGGAACACATCATCGCCGCCGCGAAAGGTCTCACGCATCAGGCGTGAGGCCAGCAGCAGCACCTCGTCGCCAAACAGGTGGCCGAAGTTGTCGTTGATGGACTTGAACTTGTCGATGTCGACCACGCCGAGCCAGCTCGGCTGGCTCGCATCGCCGCGCTCCTGCTGCTTGCGGATCTTGCCGAAGCGGTGCTCGAAGGTCTTGCGATTGAGAAGCCCCGTGAGCGTGTCGCGCTCGCCGTAGTCGAGCAGCGCCAGATGGTTGCTGACGATGACCAGGACGGCCTTGACCAGCTGCGCCTCGCGCGGATCGAGCCCGTCACCGGCCTCAATCTCGAGCATGCCGTTGACGGCGCGCTCTCCCGACAGCGGAAACAGGCGTGCAGCGCGTCGCTGCCCGGCGCCTCGTAGTGCACGATGTCGTTGAGCGTCATGCACTCGAGCCAATGCATGGCGCTGCGCACTGACGGCAGGGTGTCAATGCTGTCGACCAATTCAGGCCCGCGCGACGCACCGTCGCGCAGAATCTCGTAGCGGCGCTCCACGCGCACCTCGTCCACGTCGTCCACCAGTCGGTACACGGTGATGCGCTGCGGTTTGATCGCGTCGTGCAGGATGCGCGCGACGGCCTCATCCAGCGCATCGCGGTCGCGATGCGCGGTGGTGGCAGCCAGCGAGTCGAACAGCAGCGACAGGCTCACGGTCTCACGGCGTTCGGGCAGGGCAAGTCGGCCCCCAAGGCAGGGGCAAGACGCCCGATGCTAGCCCGGATGTTTCATCAGGGACGCGGGAATTGCGCGGCGCCGGCGCGAGCCAGATTGTGTGAGAGGGGCGCAGCCGATGCCCGTTGGCATCGGCGAGCACTTGAGC
>JBIIZX010000039.1:0-12520 GCA_044346055.1 Burkholderiaceae bacterium
GCCCCAGACGTAGCAGACGTTGTCTGGTGCGATGTCGTGCACGGCAGCACCCGCCTTGTCGGCCGTGCCCGTGTCGGCCACCGCCGGCAAGATCTCGTAGTCGACGTCGATGAGATTGGCCGCGTCCTTTGCGGCCTGCAGCGTGTCGGCTACCACCAAAGCGACCTGATCACCGACATAGCGCGCCTTGTCGAGCGCCAGCACCGCGTGCTTGGGCTCCTTCATCGGCGTGCCGTCCATGTTGTTGATGAGCCAGCCGCAGGGCAGCCCGCCCACGTTCTCGAAGTCCTTGCCGGTGTAGATCGCGACCACACCCGGCGCCTTCAGCGCCGCGGCGGTATCGATGCCACGGATCCGCGCGTGCGCATGCGGGCTGCGCAGGAAGTAGGCGTAGCTCTGATTGGCCTGCGTGATGTCGTCGGTGTACTGGCCGTTGCCAGTGAGGAAGCGGTAGTCCTCCTTGCGCTCGACGGACTTGCCGATAAAGCCGGGTTTCGGATCGTTCACTTTGGTCTCCTCCGTGTACGCGACGCTAGGCGTCGCACATGCACCTGGTCGAGTTCAATCAGATTTGCGGGCTTGGGACGGCCCGGCACCCGCAAAGGTGGGTCCGCTGCCTTCGCAGCGGACATCGAAAAGGCGCCCCTGGCTACTTGCCCATTGCGGAAGCGCCTTCAGCCACCGCCTTGACGATGTTCTGATACCCGGTGCAACGGCAGATGTTGCCTTCCAGCCCCTCGCGGATCTCGCGCTCGGAGCCATGCGGGTGGTGCTGCACCAGGTCGATGGCGCTCATCACCATGCCCGGCGTGCAGAAGCCGCACTGCAGTCCATGGCAGGCCTTGAAGGCAGCCTGCATCGGATGCAGGCCTTCGGCCGGCGTGATGCCCTCGATGGTGGTGACTTCCTGGCCTTGCATCTGCAGCGCCAGGACGTTGCAGGCCTTGACCGCGCGGCCATTGACGTGCACGGTGCAGGCGCCGCACTGCGCGGTGTCGCAACCGACGTGCGTTCCAGTCAGGCGCAGGTGATCGCGGATGAAATTGACGAGCAGAGTCTCGGGCGCAACTTCGGCCGTGACGGCCTTGCCGTTGACCCGCAGCGACAGCGGGACGTTCATGGTGTCTCCTCTTTGCGGTGTTGACGCCGTGACCGGTGCAGCCGGTCTTTTGATGAGGGTGCGGACGTGCCGCGCTCCTCGGCGATCACTTCCAGACTACACGCGCGCGGACGCACCGCGCAAGCGCTGACCGGCGCGCGCGCAAACTACGAAACGCGAATTTCAGCGAGTTGAGTCTGAAGCGGGCGGGCGGTGGCCCGGTCAGGGCCACCGCCTGAGGCCGGTTAGCTGTCAGCGGGAGGGCCGCGGTGCGAAGGGCGTGGCAGCCCCGTCAACGTCCACGGCAAACCCCGTGGACGTACCTTTGATACGCGCAACGACCAAGGCATTGCTGCGCAACACAATCTCGCCTGAGCCGCCGTTGACGACGCCTGCATTGTCATAGTTGACGATCGCCTCGCCATCACCCGAGTAGGGGACGGGGCCGACGGTGTAGGCGATGGCCGTCATTTGCACTGCCTGCTGCTTCAAGGTCGGACGCACGCTGGCGGTATTCAACGTGATGCGGTCGCGCGCGGTGCCAGCACCTCCCACCAACGACATCGCCACCGATTGCAAGTCGTCGTTGTAGCTGAAGCCGGATGAAGGTTGCAGCGTGACAGTGTCGGTCAGCGTGTTGGCGGTGCCATCGGCCGTCACCTGCTGCGTCAGCAACAAGCCGCCGTTGGCAACATAGTTCGCCTGGGTTGGGGCTGTGGTACTCGGCGCCTGTGTCCGCACGCTGGTCATGGTGCTCAAGACGTTCCAGGTACCCGAGCCAACGATCGGCACGCCGGGGGCAATCACGCTTGCCGCGGCAGCGCCATTGATGACGAGTCTCGGCAGCAGTTCGCAATTGTTGAACGTCCCGGTTAATGCAGTTGCGACGCCGGTTGGCAACGTCGTGCCTTGCGCTGGCGCGCCGGTGAGGCTTACGGTGCCAGAACTACACACGCCGACACTCGACCGAACCAACGCGGTATCCGGCGCGACCGCGAACAAGGGCGCGGTGGCAGGCGCGTAAAGACCGACCAGTCCAAACGCCGCCTTTGCCAGCGCGATACGTGAAGCTGCATCGCCAGGAACGACGCGCAGCGCGACGGCGCCACTGCTGGCCGTCAACCCATTAGCCGCGACTTGCACCGAAAACTGCGCCCCTTGGTCACTGGCGGTGATGGGCGGCGTCGAGTAGGACGCGGCGTTGGCGCCACTAATCGGCGCCCCGTTGCGCAGCCACTGATAAGTGAGTGCGGCCCCGGCGGGCGCGGACGCACCAACATTGAAAGTCGCAGTGCTCCCCGAAAATGCGCTCGTCTCGACAGGTGCCGTGGTGATAGTCGGCCCCGGTGGCGGCGGAGGTGATGGCGCCGGGGATGGCGCAGGACTGTCGCCGCCTCCACCGCCGCAAGCGGCCAGCGCAACCGATCCCGCCACCGCCAAACTTGCCATCCAAAGCCGCCCGCGCTGCGATCCTCGTGAGTTCTTTTGTTTGACCACGTTCCGTTCCTTTCAAAATCCCGACGCCACCCAGATCGCGTACATAAATTAGTTTACGGTTAGTTTGCGCCGTACGCTTGGATGGCAGCATCTTTATCATGTCATTTCTTCACCACTTGGTTGTGGTGTAAATTGAAAAGTAAGCATCGAGCGATGTTCCCCAATGGAGACCTTGCATGAGACGCACGAATAAGTCTGTCGCGATCGCGCTGTTTGCCATCGCTGCCGTTCCTGCCGCATTTGCACAAAGCGCGGCTAACGTGCCTGCACCCAGCACAACCTCGCCTGCGGTGCGCATAGCGATTGATCCTGTGACCAAACAAATCCGGCCGGTCGAGGCGGACGAAGCGCGCGAGTTGTCGACCGGGGCAGAGCAGCGCGCGCGCGCAGCGCCAGTCTCGCGCCGGCGCCACTGGCACGCGTCAGACAATGCAGGAGTACCGGGGCCCAGGCAATACGATCAGTATCTTGCTCGACGAGTCGTTCGACTCGCAGATGCGCGTGAATGTCAAGGCCGACGGGTCGATCGAAACGACGTGTGCCGACGAGGCCGGGCACGACCATCATCACGGCAAGGCGGCCCGAACAACGTCCGCCCCTGTAGCCGCGAAGAACCAGACTCCGGGCAAGACCAAGGGGAGCACAGATGATCGCTAAGTCAGTTGGGTGGCGCTGGGCGCAAAACGGTGTGCAACTGTTGGCTGCTGTTGTCTTGACGCTCGCAGCCCTGCATGCAAAAGCGGCGGCGCAGATCACGATCATCAACTTCGATGGGCCGGGCGTCGGATTCAACGACGCGACACCGGCGACCCCGGTTGGCGGAAATACTGGAACCACGCTGGGCCAGCAGCGCCTGAATGTCTTCAACGAAGCAGCGCGGCTCTGGGGCTTGACGCTCGACTCGACCGTACCGATTCGGGTCCGAGCGAACTTTTCTGCCTTGAGCTGCACCGAAACTTCCGGCGTGCTTGGCAGCGCTGGCGCGTTTTCAATCAGCGCCAACTTTCCCAACGCGCCCAGGCTCAACACTTGGTATCACGTCGCGCTGGCGAGCAAGATCGCTGGCCAGGATCTAGCCAACAGCGGCGACCCGCATATTCGTGCTCAGTTCAATGGCTCGATCGGCAGTCCAGGGTGCCTGACCGGCTCGTCGTGGTACCTCGGCCTTGACAACAATGCCAATAGCGCTTTGGGACAGATCGACCTTCTGGTTGTGCTGCTGCATGAGCTTGCGCACGGCCTGGGCTTTTCTACGTTTACCAGCAGCACGACCGGCGCTCAGATCGCCTTATCCGGCGGCAACGCCTTCCCGGCGATTTGGGACTACTACCTCCTCGACCTGACGACCAACAAGCGTTGGTCCGAGATGACAAACGCTGAGCGTGTGGCTTCGGCAACCAATCCACGCGGGCTGGCGTGGGACGGTGCAACAGCGCGCGCCGGCGTCACTGGCAGCGGCAGCGCCACCAGCGGCCGGCCGGCAGTGGACGGACGCATCTCACGACTGCGCGCCGATGGCGTACTCGACCGCAATGGCCCGCAGCTTCTCGTCAGCGGCGGCGGATTGTCTGCGGAGTTCGCGGTCGGCGCAGCCGACTTTGGCGCGGCAGTGCCGGTCGCACCACTGTCACAGGCGGTGGTCGCGGCAGTTGACGGCTCGACCAACCCGACGCAGGCCTGCAACCCGATCACTAATGCAGCGCAAGTGGCGGGAAAGATTGCCCTCATCGCCCGCGGCACATGCGGCTTCACCGTCAAGGCACTCAATGCACAGCAGGCCGGGGCAGTCGCCGTGATCATCTCCGATAACGCCGCCGGCGGCCCACCCGCTGGCTTGGGCGGCACGGATCCCAATGTCACCATCCCCACTGTGCGCATCACCCTGGCCGATGGCGACCGTCTGCGCACCGCGCTGTCTGCTGGCACAGTCACGGCTTCGCTGTCGCGCAACGTCTACCGCTTTGCCGGTGCGGAGCCGCGTGGTCGTCCGCTGATGTACACGCCAACGACGGTTGCGGCTGGCTCCTCGGTGTCGCACTTTGACACTTCAGCCTCGCCCAACCTGTTGATGGAACCAAACATCACAACGACGCTTCGGTCGGCTCTGCGCGCGCCAGGGGACCTGACCTTCGAGTTGTTCAAGGACATTGGCTGGTAGGGCCGCAGTCCGGCCTGAGGCTTCGGCCCGCAGCGACATTGACCTCGCCATAGTCAAATGGCCCGCGCTGTCTCGCCCGGGCCATTTTTTCTTGAAGACGCTACGGGCGCCGGATCTGAGGCAGGCATGGACAACGTCGACACGCAGGTACTACGCAAGGCCTATGAATGGTTGACCGCCGGGCGCAGCGCGGTGATGGGCACGATCGTGCGCACCTGGGGCTCGGCGCCGCGGCCGGTGGGCTCGCTGGTCGTGATCCGCGATGACGGGCTCGTGGTCGGTTCGGTCTCGGGCGGCTGCATCGAGGACGACCTGGTGGACCGCGTGCGGGCCAACGCGCTCGCCGTGGACAAGCCGCAGCGCGTCAAGTACGGCGTGACGGCCGAGGATGCCTTCAAGTTCGGCCTGCCCTGTGGCGGCACGCTGGAACTGGTGCTGGAGTCGGTCACGCCCATGTCACAGATTGGCGCGCTGCTGGCGCGGGTGGTCGAGGGCCAGCAGACGGTGCGGCGGCTCGACATGCAAACGGGCGCGGTGGCCCTGGAAAAAGGTACGGGACGCGACGTGCTGACCGTCACCGACGATGAACTGGTGACCGTGCACGGACCGCGCCTGCGCCTGCTCATCATCGGCGCCGGGCAGCTCACGCACTACCTCGCGCAAATGGCGCTGGCCTGCGACTACAACGTCACCATCTGCGATCCGCGCGAGGAGTACGCCGAAGGCTGGCTGGTGCCCGGCACCACACTCGTGCGCACCATGCCCGATGACACGGTCATCGAGATGCAACCCGACGCCAATACAGCGATCGTCGCCCTCACCCACGATCCCAAGCTCGACGATCTGGCGCTGATGGAGGCGCTGAAGTCCGCGGCGTTCTATGTCGGCGCCATCGGCAGCAAGAAGAACCAGGCCGCGCGCAAGGAGCGGTTGGTGGAGTTTGGCGTCACGGTCGAGCAGCTCGAGCACCTGCACGGGCCGGTCGGGATCAAGAATGGCGCGCGCACGCCGCCGGAGATTGCGGTGTCCATCCTCGCGGAACTGACCGCGGCCAAGTACGGCTATGTGATTCCAAAGCCGGTTGCGCTGTCAGCCATGGGCGTCGAAGCAGGCTGCGCAGTCGAGTAACGGCGAGCAGCCCGCACCGGCTGCGAACCGTTGTTGCCCCCAGGGCTCGCGCCCATCGGATCCCACTTCACGCAAGCTTCTCCGCCCCTTCCCGCCAAGTTCACGCGCGCCCGCCACAGTGTCGGCTGATCCCCGACACGACAGGTGCGCAATGAATCTTCCCCGTTTTCCTCTCCTTGCCAAGACCATCGCACTTGCTGTGGTCTTGTTGGCCTTGACCATGGCGCTCGGCCGCATCGAGCGCCTGGTCAATGAACGTGAGGGGCGGCTGCGCGAGGCGCAATCTGGCGTGGCGGAGAGCTTTGCCTCAGCCCAGGCCATGCTCGGACCGGTGCTGCAACGGCGCTGCACCGAGCGCTGGGAGTCTGAATCGATCGTCAATGGCCAGCGCAGCATCACCGTCGAGCAACGCGACCATCTACTGCAGGCGCTGCCCGCAACGCTTTCGATCGATGGCGCCCTTGCCGTGGAAGCGCGACGCCGTGGCCTGTTTCGCATCAATGTCTACAGCCTGCAGGGCCAGGTCGAGGCCAATTGGCGCGATCTGACGGCCCTGACGCTCAAGCCGAGCCAGCCGAAAGCAAGCGTCGTCTGCGAGGACCCAGCCATCTGGGTGGCAGTCAGGGACACGCGAGGGATTGGCAGGGCTGAAGTGACGATCGACGGCACGTCAGCCGCAGTCAAACCGGGCAGCCTGACGGCCGCTGCACCGGCAGGCTTTCACTTACCCCTGCCCGCCACCCGCCTCGACAATGGTGAGCCTCTGGCTGTACGCATCGGATTGACGCTGGCCGGGACCGAAGCCTTGTCGTTCGTCCCGCTCGCGAGCGACACGCAGGTACGGCTGCGCGCTGACTGGCCGCACCCGTCGTTCAACGGCCGCTTTCTGCCGGCGCAACGCGAGGTCGATGACCGCGGCTTCAGCGCGCACTGGCAAGTGAGCGGCCTCGCGACCCAGGCACCGCAGCAACTGCTTGCTGGCGGCAAGCTATGCGAGGCGGCCGCGTCCTGGATGCCGGTGATTTCTGACCGCGTGCCGCCGCGGCCTGCGGCCGCCGGTTGCATCGAGCGCTTTGGCGTCGCGCTGATCGACCCAGTGAGCCCGTACACCCTGGCTGATCGCGCGACCAAGTATGGGCTGCTGTTCATCGTGTTGACCTTCGTGGCCGTGGGCTTGGTGGAAGTCCTGCGGCGATTGCGCGTGCATCCAATCCAGTATCTGCTGGTCGGCAGCGCGCTGGCGCTGTTCTTCCTGTTGCTGGTGAGCCTGGGCGAGCACCTGCCGTTCGCGCAAGCCTATGCAGTGGCGGCCAGCGCGTGCACCGTGCTGCTTGCCTACTACGCCACGCACGTGTTGCGTGGCCTGCGGGCGGGGCTGGCCTTCGGTGGCGGCATCGCCGTACTGTACGCAGCACTTTATGTCTTGCTGCAGCTCGAGCAAACGGCACTGGTGATGGGCGCACTGCTGCTCTTTGCGGCGCTGAGCACGGTCATGGTGGTGACGCGCCGGCTCGACTGGTACGCCCTTCTCGCGGAATGGCGCGGAACCGATGGCGACGGACGGTGAGTTGAGCTGCCGCAGCTCAGAGCCTGAGAGTTTTTCGAGCGTGGCCGAGCAGCGCACCAAAACACCCCTGATCTAGGCGCAAAGCGCAGCCATAGCTCGGGCTATGGCGAGCATTTGCAACGACGAGCAGGGGTGTTTTGCGGTGATGAGCGGGCATGAGCGAAAGCCTCTCAGGCTCTCAGCTCTCGTAGGCGGTGAGCACCACGTCCGCACCGGCATCGCGCAGCGCCACCAGCGCCTGGTACTCGGCCGAATCGTGCCAGGCGCGCAGCGCGGCCAGCGATTCAAACTGTGCGACCACGACCCGATCACCGTGGGCGGACTGCTTCAGCTCGGCCGCCTTGGTGCCGCGCCACAGCACCTGTCCGCCATGCAGCGGAAAGGTCGCACCGACGCGCTCCACATAGCGCTGCCAGGCCGCAGGATCGGTGACGCGGATGGTGCCGATGAGATAGGCGGGCATTGCGGTAAACCTACGCGGTCAGCCTCAGTAGGACATCGAGGCCGCATTGAGCAGGCCGATGGCAACCGCCAGTGCGCCGACGAACACACCCGCCGACACCTTGCCTTCCTGGATCTGCCGCGCCACATCGCGCACCATCAGCCGCGCCACGCCAAAGGCGATCAGCTGCACGATGAGCGCCACGGCCGCCCAGATCAGCATGTCGAGCAGCGAGACGCTGTTCTCCACGGCCGAAGCAAGCGGCAGCGCAAAGCCGATCAGTGCGCCGCCCAGGCTGGCGGCTGCGGCCGTGTTGCCTTCACGAATGAGCCTGATCTCCGGATACGGCGTGATGCGCACATAGATCGCGATGAAGCCCAGGAACAGGAGCAGCGCCAGGCCAAAGTAGGCGGCAAAGGCCGGCAAGCCGGAGAGGTAGTCGAGGGCACGGGCGCCGCGCATGAGAGCCTCTAGTCGTTGATGATGATCGGTGTCGATGGTTGTGAAGACAGTGCTGGTGTCGCAGCCAGGTGAGACAGTCAAGCGGTGCCGTCAGGCAAAGTAATGCGGCACGAAGCGGCTGGTATTGCGCGTGATCGGCGAGTTGTCCTCGCGCAGGCCGATGCCGGCCGGCGCGCCGTTGACGATCCACGAGCCCACCACCAGGTGATCGCTGCCAAAACGCGGCAGCGGCGCCAGCGCCTGGTAAACAAAGCCTTCGGCACCATAGGCGCCGTCGCTCGTCTCCTCAAACGGACCATCCACCAACGTGACATTGGCGCCTTCGCGTGCGAGCTTGGGCTTGCGCACATAGCGAGGCCCCAGCTCTTCCGGCGTGAAATAGGCCGGCAGCAGGTTGGGATGATCGGGAAACAGCTCCCAGAGCACGGGCAAGATGGCCTTGTTGGCGAGCAGCATCTTCCACGGCGGCTCGATCAGTTGCAGCGTCCCCTCGCCCACCGCCTGCGCCAGCGCCTCGGCAAAGTCCTCGCGCACCAGCCACTCCCACGGATACAGCTTGAACAGCAGCTCGATCGGGACGTTGAACTCGTCGACAAAGCGCAGGCCCGCTTCGGTGTTGGCCAGACCAATGCGCTCCACGGGCAAGGCGAAGGTCTTCCAGCCGGCCTGCACCGCTGTGTCGCGCAAGTAGTCGACATTGCCCCAGTCTTCCTCGCTGTCCTGCACGGCGGCAAAGTGAAGGCGCGCCGGCCGCTGCGCGTCGCGCCCGCGATGCAGTTGCAGCAGCCGCTCCCAGGCCGCAATCAGCTTCTCGTGGATCGAGTTGAACTGGTCAGCATCATCGGCCAGCAGCGGCCCCACCGCCTGCAGCCAGTCCCATTGCGCGACACTCGCCTCAAGGCACGCGGTTGGTGTGTCGGCGTTGTATTCGAGCAGCTTGGGCGGGTTGATGCCATCGACCACCAGGTCCATGCGGCCGAACAGCGAGAACGCCTGCGGCTCACCGCGCTGGAACGCGCGCCAGCTGTCTGCCACCAGCGGCTGCCAGGCCCGCGGGATCGCAAACTCGTTCATGCGGCCGCGCTCGACTACATGCGCCGCGGCCTTGAGCGCGCAGTCATGCAGCGCGGCGGTGGCGTCATCGATCACGTCGATCTCGCTCGCGCTGAAGCGATAGCAGCGCGACTCGTCCCAGTAGGTGCCGTCGATCGAGTGGTAATGAAAGCCCACTGCCTCCATGGCGACCTGCCAGTTGGGCCGCGGCCTGAGCATCTGCCGCTGCATCAGCCGCCGGAGGACGAATAGCTGCGGGCGGAACTGCCAAAGCCGCTGCGCGATGTGCCACTGAGCGAGGTGCCACCAGGGGCCGTCACGCGGCTGATCGAGCGGTCACTCGGCGCCAGCCCCGCCTTGCCCGAGTACTGGCGCGCCTCGGCCTGGGCATCGTTGCGATACGCACCGTAGTACGGCGGCCCCCGGAAGATGTAGCCGCCGTAGCCGCCCCCAGTCGAACTTCCCGAGTTGCTCGCGTACGCCGGCTCGCAGTTCTCCGGCCGGCCCCAGTCGGCGGCGCAGTCCTCAACGCTGCCGTAGTGGTCGCGCAGCAACCGATCATCGGACGCTGGCGAGCAGCCAGCAACCGGTGCCGATGCAATCAGCACGAGCGTGATACGGGCTGAGACACGACGTCGGCCAGTGGTCAATTGATCCAGCCCACTCGAATGGGAAGCAGCTTGAGTCGGCAGCTCCTCTGGGCTTTACCAGAGAACAGCCAAAAAATCCTTCGCCTATTTCCACTTGTTTGCGATGAAGAGCCCTGCAAAATGAAAACCCGGCGGGTTTCCCCGCCGGGTTTGGGTACGGTCCCGGTCTTTCGACCGGACCTTATTGCAGCGACGGCTCTCACCCCGGATGACTACAACGATTCGAAGCATAGAGGCAGACGACATGAACGACAAGCCGCCCACCCAGCCCTTGACCTTTGGATTCGACATCGGCATCGCCTCGGTCGGATGGGCCGTACTGGAGCCCAACCGCATCGTCGCGCTCGGCGTGCGCGCCTTCGACAAGGCGGAGACCGCCAAGGAGGGCGAATCCCTCAACAAGGCCCGGCGCGATGCCCGCCTGATGAGGCGCCGATTGCGGCGCCGAGCGTGGCGGTTGACCAAGCTGGCGCGCCTGCTCAAGCGGCACGGCGCGATCGGCGACCTGCGCATCTTCACCCCAGAGCGGCCGTTCACGAGTTCGCTTTGGCGGTTGCGCATTGAAGGCCTTGACCGGCTGCTGACCACCGAGGAATGGGCGCGGGTCATCTACCACCTGTGCAAGCACCGCGGCTTCCACTGGATCAGTCACGCGGAGCAGAAGAAGGCCGAGTCCGACGAGAAGGGCGAAGGTGGCAAGGTCAAGCAGGGCCTGGCCGGCACGGCGCGGCTCATGACTGAGAAGGCGTACCGGACTGCCGCCGAGATGGTGTTGAATGAGTTTCCAGAGGCCCAGCGCAACAAGCAGGGCGACTACGGCAAAGCCCTGTCGCGGGTGCTGCTCGGCGACGAGTTGAAGCTGCTGTTCGAACGGCAGCGGGAACTGGGCAATCCCCATGCAGGTGCTGCGCTTGAAACGGACGTTCTCGGAAGCGGCGACCGCAAGAGTGGCCTGTTCTGGTCGCAGAAGCCATCGCTATCAGGCGCGGATCTCTTGGTCATGCTCGGCCGTTGCACATTTGAACGACGCGAGCTCGGCCGGCCGGGCGGTCCCGACGGTCGGGGCGAATTCCGCGCGCCCAAGGCCAGCTTTACGGCCGAGCGCCACGTCTGGCTCACGCGGCTGAACAACCTGCGCGTGTTCGTGGACGGCCGAGCGCGCAGGCTGACCGCCGAGGAGCGGCGCCTTGCGCTGCCGTTGCCGTACCAGCAGGCCGGTGACCTCAAATACAAGCAGCTTCGTACGGCACTTTCCACGGCCGGCCTGCTACCGGAGACCGCCCGCTTTGCTGGCCTCGCCTACCCAAGCGCCGCTCAGGTCGCCGAAGACAAAGCCAAAGACCCGGAAGACGCGACCCTCGTCAAGCTGCCCGCCTGGCAAACCCTACGGCTCACGCTCAAGAAAGCTGGTCTGCAGACCGAATGGGAAGGCATGGCCGCGGCGGCCATTGACGGTCGGCCCGAGCTGCTTGACGAGATCGCCCGCGTGTTGAGCGTGTTCAAGGATGACGCCGAGGTCAGCGCCGAACTGCGCAAGCTGCCGCTTCCGAATGCCGACAAGATGGTGCAAACGCTGCTCGAAATCCGCTTTGACAAGTTCCACGCGCTGTCGCTCAAGGCACTGCGCGCGATCGTGCCGCACATGGAGGCTGGCCTGCGCTATGACGAGGCATGCGAGCAAGCCGGCTATCACCACAGCCAGCTCTTCAAGCCCGGCGCGGGAGAGCACAAGTATCTGCCGCCGTTCTACAGCCAGCGCGACAGGGACGGCCGCATGGTGTTCCGCGACGACATCGACGTGCCGCGCAACCCGGTGGTGCTGCGAGCCCTCAATCAAGCGCGCAAGGTGATGAACGCGCTGATCCGGGCCTACGGTCCGCCGCACGAAGTGCGCATCGAGATGGCGCGCGACCTGTCCCGCCCGCTGGACGAGCGACGAAAGATCGAGAAAGAGCAGGCCGAGTATCGCGACCGCAACGACAAGGACCGCGCACGCTTTGCGGAAGACTTCGGACGCGAGCCGAGGAGCGTCGAGTTCGAAAAGTGGCAGCTTTACCGGGAGCAGCATGGCAAATGCGCCTACTCGATCCAGGCCATCGACATCGGCCGCCTGTTCGAGGAGGGCTACGCCGAGATCGACCATGCACTGCCTTACTCGCGCAGCTTCGACAACAGCAAGAACAACAAGGTGCTGGTCCATGCGGCCGAGAACCGCAATAAGGGCAATCGAACGCCCTATGAGTACCTGGGTGGGGCCGAAGACACCGACCGCTGGCGCAACTTCGCGGCATACGTCGAGACCAACAAAGCCTACCGCCAGGCCAAGCGCAGCCGCCTGCTGCGCAAGAATTTTGGCGAGGACGAAGCCAGCGAATTCCGCGAGCGCAACCTGAACGACACGCGCTATATCTGCCGCTTCTTCAAGAGCTACGTCGAGCAGAACCTGCAACTTGCCGACGGCAGC
>JBIIZX010000397.1:0-3719 GCA_044346055.1 Burkholderiaceae bacterium
CAGCCGCTTCAGATCGGCATAGGGCAGATCGGCGGCGGCGCGAGCGCTGTGCTCGGCAAGCCCGACACGCATCAGCAGCGCTTGCGCGGCATCGACGTGCTCACCCTCCAGCGGCCGCCACGCATTGAGCGCGCGGCGTGCATGCGCGGCGAGCGCCAGTTGCACGTTCTCGCGCACGGTCAGCGTGCCAAATGCCTGCGCGGTCTGGAAAGTGCGCGCCAGCCCGAGCGCTGCACGCTGCGGTGCCGGGGCACGGCTGATGTCACGGTCACCCAGCAGCACCCGCCCACGATCCGGCGCGTACTGCCCGGCGATGACCGCGAACAGCGTGCTCTTGCCGGCGCCATTGGGGCCGATCAGCGCCGACACATGGCCGGCTTGCAGCGCAAAGCTCACGCCATCGACCGCATGCACGCCGCCAAAGTGCTTGACGACGTGCTCGACCGTCAGCAAGGCGTCGGGACTCATGCGGGCGTTGTCATGCAGGGGTTGTGCGCGAAGGGCCTCAAGCAACTGCGCGCAGCATGGGGCGCCGCTCCAGCCGCTGCCGCAGGAAGCCGGCAATGCCCTGCGGAAACAGCACCACCAGCAGGACGATCGCCAGGCCCAGCACCAGGCGCCAGTGATCGGTAGCGCGGGTGAGTTCGACGGCCAGTGCGTGGTAGGCCACCGCTCCGACCACGGGGCCAGAGAGCGTCTGCAGGCCGCCTAGCAGAACCATCACGAGCGCATCGAGCGACTGCGCAATCGACAGCGAGTTCGGAAACACCGAGCCCTTGTGGTGCGCATTGAGCACGCCCGCGAGCCCGGCGACCAATCCCCCGGCGGCGAAGGCCAGCCACTGAACGCGCTGGGCATCGATGCCGCTGGCCTCAGCCCGCGCGCGCGCATCGCGCACGGCGCGCAACGCGTAGCCAAACGGCGCCAGTGCGGCGCGGCGCAGCAGCCACACACTGAGTGCCGCAAGCGCGAGCGTGAGCAGGTAGTAGGTCGCTGGCGTTGCCAGCCAGCGCGGCACCGCCGTGTCCCAGATGCCAAGGATGCCGTTGTCGCCCCCGGTAAAGCTGATCCACTGCGTTGCGATCGACCAGAGGATCTGCGCAAAGGCCAGCGTCAACATGGCCGCGTACACGCCCTGGGCACGCAGCACGAACCAGCCCGAGACCAGCGCGCCGGCCAACGCCAGCAGAGGCCCGAGCACCAGGTTGGCCAGCAGCGGTGTCTCGAAGTACTTCACGCCCAGCCCGGCGGCGTAGGCGCCGAGTCCGAAGAAGGCGGCGTGACCAAACGAGGTGATGCCACCGAGCCCCATGAAAAAGTGCAGGCTGGCCGCGAACATCGCGAGGATCGCGATCTCGGTGAGGATTACGAGCAGGTAGCTGCTGGCCCACAGCGGTGCGGCGGCGGCGATCGCGAGCAAGGCCACAGCGGCCATCTTCAAGCGTGCATCGGCCGCAATGAAGGGCACATGCAGCAGCGCGCGCCCGTGCTGGACAACCTCAGCGCGGCCAAGCAGGCCATAGGGCCGCGCGATCAGCACCACCGCCATGGCGACAAAGGCCAGCACCAGCGACGACTGCGGCAACAGCCAGATGCCAAAGGCGTGCAGCAGGCCGATCAGGATCGCGGCAAGTGCTGCGCCGCTGATCGAACCCAGGCCACCGACCACCACAACGACGAAGGCCTCGACGATCACCGCCAGATCCATCTGCAGGTTGACCGCCTCGCGCGGGATCTGCAACGCGCCGGCCAGTCCTGCGAGAAAGCTGCCGAGCGCGAACACCGACGTGAACAGCAGCGCCCGGTTCACGCCGAGCGCGCTGGCCATGTCGCCGTCCTGCGTGGCGGCGCGCACGCTCAGGCCCCAGCGGGTGCGGTTGAACACCAGCCAGAGCGCGCCATAGACGAGCGGCCCGGCGGCCAGCACCACAAGCGTCCACTGCGGCACGAAGGCGCCAGCGATCTCCACCGCACCACCGAGGCCGGGTGCGCGTCGCGCGAAAAGTTCTTCCGGCCCCCAGATCCACAGCGCGAGGTCCTGCACGATCAGCACCACGCCAAAGGTCGCGAGCAGCTGGAATATCTCCGGCGCCGCGTAGATGCGACGCAGGATCAGCACCTCGATGAGTACGCCGATCACTGCCACCACAAGCGCGGCCAGCAGCAGCCCGCCGAAGAACGGCAGCAGCTCCCGCGGCAGCGCATTGGTGATGGTGTAGGCGACAAAAGCGCCGAGCATGAACAGCGACCCGTGCGCAAAGTTCACAACCCGCGTGACGCCGAAGATGATGGTGAGTCCCGCCGCAACGAGAAACAGCGTCGAGGCATAGGCCAGACCGGTCAGCAGTTGGGCGAGGACTTGTTCCATGACGGATGATGAATGACGGCCGCCCCGCGGCCTATGAGGTGCGCTTCGCGCCGCTGCCTCTGCGGCGAGAGCAGCTCATAGGCGCGAGAGCGCCGTCATCGCCGCCGCAGGCGGCATCATCTACTTCATCGCTTCCGGCGGCCGCCGCTTTCGCACTTCTGCATCGGTCGGCAGGTAATTGGCGCCGTCGGCGTAGCGGATGTCGATCATCTGGCCGCGGCCGTCTTTCAGTGCGAGCCGGCCAACGAAGGCGCCCATGGTCGACTGGTGGTCGATGGCGCGAAACTCGGTCGGGCCAAAGGGCGTGCTGAATTTCAACCCGCGCAGCGCAACGATGAGCTTTTCCGTTTCGACCGACTTGGCCCGGGTGATCGCGGCAGCAATCGCCTGCATCATGCCGTAGCCCACCACCGAGCCCAGGCGCGGATAGTCGCGGTGGCGCTTGAAGTAGGCGTTGAAGAACTTGGCGTGCTCAGGCGTGGCGATCTGGTCCCACGGGTAGCCGGTCACGATCCAGTTTGACGGCGTTTCTTCCTTGAGCACGTCGAGGTACTCGGGCTCGCCAGAAAGCAGGCTCACCACCGGAATACGCGGGAACACGCCGCGCAGATTGCCCTCGCGCACCAGGCGCGCCAGATCAGCACCAAAGGTGACGTTGAAGATCGCCTCGGGTCGCGCTGCGAGCACCGCCTGCAGGGTGCTGGCCGCTTCGAGCTTGTTCAGTGCCGGCCATTGCTCGGCCACGAACTCGACGTCGGGCCGGGCGGCTTTCAGCAAGGCCTTGAAGCTCGTCACCGCGCTCTGCCCGTACTCGTAGTTGGGGGCGATGGTGACCCAGCGTTTGGCCGGCAGCTTGGCCGCCTCACCGACCAGCATGGCGCTTTGCATGAAGGTGCTGGCACGCAGGCGGAAGGTGTAGCGGTTGCCCTTTTCCCACACCAGCGCGTCGGTCAAGGGCTCGCTGGCGAGAAACAGCACCTTGGTGCGCAGCGCGTGATCGGCCACGGCCAGACCGACATTCGACAGGAAGGTGCCGGCCAAAAGATCCACCTTCTCGCTCGTCACCAGCTCAGTGGCGTGGCGGATTGCATCGTCGGGGCGCCCGGCATCGTCCCGTGCGATCACCTCCACTGGGCGGCCCAGCAGGCCCCCCGCGGCGTTGATCTCCTCCACGGCCAGCTCCCAGGCCTTGCGGTATGGCACCAGGAACTGCGGAATGGTCGAGTAACTATTGATCTCGCCAATGCGGATCGGGCGGCCGCTTGGCGCGACTGCCTTGCCCTGGCCCTGTGCGGGCGTGGCCAGCACCGGCCCGGCACCCAGGGCGGCCAGCATCTGGCGGCGACGCAAC
>JBIIZX010000398.1:0-3718 GCA_044346055.1 Burkholderiaceae bacterium
CTTGCGTACACTTTGGCATCGGCGATCCTCGGTTGTCTGCAGGCCTCGTTCTCCTCTGACAACGCGCGTAAGCACGTGGCCGCTGACCTCATACTGGTGAAATATCCGGGCTAGGCCGACCCGCGCGCACACATGGCGGATTGCGGCCATGCCGATCATCCAGCGCCCGTCAGGCGCGCGCGCGTGCAGAGCATCGCCGAGCGCGGCCAGTTCGAACCCCCAAGCAGGCGCGTTGAAGTCAGGCGCGGCGATATCGACGAGCCTGAGCCGGTGATCGGGGTCACGCAGCTTCAGCCGCTGCATCTCGGTGCGGCACAGCGGGCAGGCGCCGTCGAAAAGCACGATCGTCGCGTCGCGCGCGGCTGCGGCGCTGGCGCGGGGTCGCGTCAAGCGCAGCAGCAGGCTCAGCGTGGTCAGCGTCGCGGCCGTGCAAACGAGAACGGCGTACAACCCAAGGACCGCTGGCGCTGTGAGGGAGAAGTCAGCACCCCGTGCGATCGGTGCCAGCGCCAGTCCACCGAGGGCGATGCCCACCGCGGAGAACATCAGGTGACGGCGCGTTGGCGCCGAGGGCAAGAACACCCACGACCAGAAGCCCGCTAGCCCGACGATGCCCGCAGGTCCCCACAAGGCTACCAGCACGACCCCAGCGATATCGCGCGGCACCGTCCCGCGTGCGACTTCCGCGCCCATCATTCCGAGCATGCCAACGCCTACGACGGCGCCGAGCGCGGCTATCGCGCCGAAGACGATGGTTGTCGGCAGGCCGAGAAGCAGCGCCACGGCCACCTTGACTGGGTGCCGCGCGCCGAACCGTTGGCGCGAGAAGAGATGCAAGGCCGGTTTCTGATTGGGCATGATGACATTCAGTCTGAAATTTTCGTTGCAACAGAAAGGTTTACGCGAGTCTTTTTATCGTGGTGGCATCGCCGCCGAAATCTCGTCCGCGCCCCGCAGCAGTTGCTGCACCTTGGCCCCCATTTTGAGCAGCTTCATCAGCGTCGCCGGTTCGAGCCGCTGCATCTCTGCGATCCAGGCGGTGCCCACCTCGAGGAAGTCATGCACCTCCCGCAGCCGCGTCAGCGTGCGGGCGTCGTCCGGGCTGGCTGGCGCGGCCAGCAACTCATTGCGTAGCATGGACAGCGTGGGATCGATCTCGCGCCGGCGGCGCACCTCCACGACGGTGCGGAACACCTGCCAGATGTCCTGCTGCGCCTCGAAGTGATCGCGCCGATCGCCCAGCACGTGCGCCACGCGCACCATGCCGAACGACAGCAGCTCCTTGAGGCTGGTGCTGACGTTCGACCGCGCGACGTTCAGCGTCTCGGAGATTTCTTCCGCGTGCAGCGGCCGCTCTGACAAGTACAGCAGCGCGTGGATCTGGCCGATGGTGCGGTTCACGCCCCAGCGACTTCCCATTTCACCCCAGTGCAGGATGAAGCGCTCTTGAAGCGGCGTCAGGGTCATGAGAGATCCAATGTTTCTGTAATTTCGCTTGAGACAGAACTTACGCTTGTGCGCCCCGCTTTGTCAAGCAAGTGCGCCGACATCAAGTGCGCAGAATCGCTCGCCGGCGGCGGCCACGCGGCCAGAGCGACCTGGGTCGTGGTCGCAGGGGGCGGGAGGCATTTCCCATGGACACCGGAGGCCGGAGGCCAGTCGCATCAGCGAAGCCGCCCACGCCGCTTGGCAGCCCGTAGGGTGCCGCTATCTTTGCCCGAGTCCCGGGCTACGGCCACCGATAAAGCGCCGTGTCTCGATGCAACAGCGTCTCGATCTGCGAGGCCAGCGCTTGTGCGTCCTCGCGACTGGCGAGCGCACCGACGAGCACGCGGAACACCCCGTCTTGCCGCTCGACACGTGGCGCACGTTGCGCGGCCGACAGCATGGCCGCCTCGGGCGCGGACAGCAGCAAAGCGACGCGCTCACGCAGTGCCTCTGCATTGGCGGCCACGCTGTACGCGCCCAGCTGCACAGCCCAGGGCCCGCCGTCGTCCGGTCCGCCGGCGCGCGCGGCCGGCGTGGCCGGCGCCGTCATGGTGGGCGCGGGCACGCTCGGTACAGGCGAGGCAGGCATCGGCGGCGTCGACACGGGCGGCAGTGGTGTGCGCGGCGCGATCGCGGCCGTAGTACCCGCCGTCGTGGCGTCAGCGCCGGATCGAATGTCGGCATACGTGAGCCGCACGACATCGACCTCGCCGGTGCCGGCGGCGGCGATCCCCAGCCGCACGGCAGCGGCGTATGAAAGGTCGATCACGCGGTCTTGTAGAAACGGGCCGCGGTCATTCACCCGCACGAGGACGCTGGCGCCGGTGCGGGTGTTGGTCACGCGTGCATAGCTGGGCAAGGGCATGGTCGGATGCGCAGCGGTCATCGCGAACATGTCGTAGCGCTCGCCGATGGCGGTGCGATTGCCATGAAACTGGCGGCCGTACCAGGACGCGTTGCCGCGCTGACGGATCGGCCGGTCGTCGGTGATCGGCGTAAAGTTGCGGCCTAGGGCCGTGTAGGGGCGGTTTGCAAAGGGATGAAAGGGCTCGACGCGCGGTACGGCGTCGGGCGTGCGATCGAGATCGCGCGGCGCATCGCGCGGCGGACCGTCGTCCTGGTAGAAGCCGCCGCCGCGCTTGGGCGTGCTGCCGCAACCGGACAGCGTGAGGACGCCACCGGCAAGCAGCGCGAAGCACAGCGTGCGCAGGAACGCGGGCGATGATGCGTGCAGTAACGCGCGCAACAACGCGCGCAATGCAGCGCGCGACATCAGGGACGGCAGGCGACGAGGTGCGGTGTGGATGCGAGTGCGTGCCGCAGGGCACGCTCGTTCGTCAATGCGCGGCTCTTGCGACGCAGCGAGCGCTTGGGCCGACGCGTGGCGGCTAGCGCCGGAACACCACCACGTCCTGGTTCAGCGTGCGCCGCAGCTGGTCGGCCAGTGCATCCGCACTGGCCTTGTCGGGCAGATCGCCGACGGCCACCACCGAGCGCGAGTTGCGGCTGATGACGCGCACGGGCGCGGCGATGCCGGCCGACTTGACCTGGCCGGCGACGCGATCGCGCAGGGTCTGCGCGTTTGACTCCACCGCAAAGGTCGCGACCTGCACACTGAAGCGGCCGCTGCGCAGGTCATCGCTGGGAGCAGCCGGGGCGGCAGCGCGCGCCGCGGCACCGGGTGCGGCAGCAGCGGCCACGGGAGCGGCGGACCCCGGCGGCATTGGGCCGCTTGCCATCGGACCAGCGGCCACGCCGGGCACGGCCGATGGCAGGGCGCCGCTGGCCATGCCGGGTGGCACGGGGCCGATGGCAGGGGGATAGGGCGCTGCGGCCATGGGCCGTGGCGCCGCAGCAGCAGCGGCAACTGCGGCAGGACCGGGCGCAACGGCGGGAGCAACAGCGGGAGCAGCAGCGGCAACTGCGGCAGAAGCGGGCGCAACAGCGGGCGCAACAGCGCGGCGGCCCGGCGGCAGCGGCTGCGCGGCCACGGCGGCTGCGGGCGCTGGCACGGGCATGGCCGCGGCAACGGGCGCTGCGGGCGGCGCAAGCACGCTGGCGGCAACGGCGCGGCGCTGCTGGATCTGCGCGATATCGGCGGGCAGCAGGCGCAAGACCTCGACCTGGTCGCCGTCGCGCAGTTTCAGGCGCTCGGCGGCGGCAGTCGACAGTTCAATCAGGCGGTCACGGCGTGCGGGGCCACGGTCATTCACGCGCACGATGGCGCTGG
>JBIIZX010000399.1:0-3715 GCA_044346055.1 Burkholderiaceae bacterium
GCATCTCACCAAATACGACACGGCACACGGCCCGTTTCCTGGCACGGTGAGCGTCGATGGCGATGCGATGGTCGTCAACGGCGATCGCATCAAGGTGCTGGCCAACCGCAACCCGGCCGAGCTGCCTTGGGGCGAGCTGGGCGTGGACGTGGTGATGGAGTGCACGGGCTTTTTCACGACCAAGGAGAAAGCCTCCGCGCACCTCAAAGGCGGCGCCAAGAAGGTCATCATCTCCGCGCCCGGCGGCAAGGACGTCGATGCCACCGTGGTCTACGGCGTGAACCACGACACGCTGCGCGCTGCGCACACCGTCATCTCCAACGCCAGCTGCACCACCAACTGCCTGGCGCCGCTGGTCAAGCCGCTGCACGAGAAGATCGGCCTGGTGTCGGGCCTGATGACCACCATCCATTCGTACACCAACGACCAGGTGTTGACCGACGTCTATCACGAGGACCTGCGCCGCGCCCGCAGCGCCACGCACTCGATGATCCCGACCAAGACCGGCGCCGCCTCTGCCGTCGGTCTCGTGCTGCCCGAGCTAAACGGCAAGCTCGACGGCTTTGCGATCCGCGTGCCGACCATCAACGTCTCGCTGGTCGACCTGTCGTTCATCGCCGCGCGTGACACCACGGTCGAGGAGGTCAACGGCATCCTGAGATTCGCGTCCGAAGGCGAGCTCGCGGGCATTCTCGGCTACAACACCGAGCCGCTCGTGTCCGTCGATTTCAACCACAACCCCCTGTCGTCGGTCTTCGACGCCACGCTCACCAAGGTCAGCGGCAGGCTCGTGAAGGTTTCGAGCTGGTATGACAACGAGTGGGGTTTCAGCAACCGCATGCTCGATACGACCATGGCACTGATGGCCGCCGAGTAGCACAACCGCCGAGTCAGCAGCACACCTCAAACGGCTCACTTGTGCGGGCCGTTTCCTCTTCTACCGCGCCCAATACGACCGAACGGTCGAGCAAGGCGATTGCTGCAGCGAAGTAAGATGCTTGCCCTTCGTGCGGCACTTCATCCATTTGGCCGGCCGAGGGGATGCCGCGTGCGCGGTGTCGCTCGCGTAATCTCTTTTCGCTGCCGGCCCGCCCGGCATGCTTCGAAGACGAAAAAGGAGAGAGCGGTGAAGACTTCAGTGTGGGCCTTTGGTGTGAGCGTGATTGCAGTGGCCGTTACTGCCGCCCTGCCGGCCGGCAATGCGATGTCCAGCGAGCCTGGGGCAGCACGCGTCAAGCGCGCGATGACCGAGGACCCGATGGTTGGTCAGCTCATGGTCAAGCTGCGCAATGCGCAGCCTTCGGAGACCGTCACGGCGTTGAGCGCGAACCGCATGGCCGCACTGTCGTCCAGCGCCGGTGTCAGCATGAAGGCCGTGCGCGCGATGTCGCTCGGTGCCAGCGTGGTCGCATTGCCGAGCGCCATGAAATTGAGCGAGGCAAACGCTGTCGCCGCGCGTCTGATGGCAGATCCCAACGTCGAGTGGGCAGCGCCCGACGTGCAGGTGCGTCGGATGCAGGTGACGCCGCCTAATCCTGGCTACGCACTTCGACAGTGGAATTTGGGCGTCCCTGCATCGATGTTCAACTCTGCCGGCCTTGGCCAGAGCGGCACGACCAAGATGTTCCCCAATGGAGGCGGTGCCAATCTGCCGCCTGCATGGGCAGCGACTCAGGGCGCGGGTACCGTACGTGTTGCCATCATCGATACTGGCGTGACGCTGACACACCCGGCAATTCAAGCGGCAATGCTGCCGGGGTACGACTTCACGTCCTCCACATCCGGTACGACCTTCGGCTTGCCTGCAGGCTTCTTGAAGAACAAGCCGGGCGTTGACGCCCGCGATGCTGATGCAACTGACCCGGGCGACTGGGTGTCGGCGGCTGACAAGACGGCGTATGCAGCGTGCCGCTCGCCGGGCGAGACCGCTCCATACCAGCAGGACGACAGCAGTTGGCATGGAACGCACATGGCGGGAATCGTCGCATCCCAGTGGGGACCCGGCACTGCGGCAGGAACGTCGATCGCCGGCATTGCGCCCAACGTCAAGATCATTCCGGTGCGAGCTCTCGGAAAGTGTGGCGGCTCATCATCGGACATCATTGATGCGATCACCTGGGCTTCTGGTGGAACGGTGCCGAACGTGCCGAACATCGCCAACGCGGCAAACGTGATCAACCTCAGTCTTGGGTCCTCTGCAGGTTCTTGTACGGGCCAAGTCGGCACTGCTTACCAAGCGGCATTTACTGCTGCCGCTTTGCGCGGCGTGACTGTTGTGGCCGCGACTGGTAATGACGGCGCGAATTCGGTTAGCCTTCCGGCAAACTGCGCCGGGGTCATCGCGGTGACGGCGCACGTCATCAATGGCGACAACGCCGACTATGCGAACGTTGGCACCCAGGTCGCACTGAGCGCGCCGGGCGGTGGAAGGGAGAGCTTGCTCGCTCCGAACCCTGCGGTTGCTACCACTGACACCGCCTTTTATGTCTGGTCATCGTTGCTGTTCGGTGCGACCTCGCCGTCGAGCCCTGGAAGTGGAACCAACGCGCCGAGCGGGCCTGCCATCGCCGGCTTCACTGGCACCAGTCCGGCGACTCCGCACGTTGGCGGCGTAGCCGCGCTGCTGCTCTCGCTCAGCCCAGGACTCAGCCCGGCCGCGGTCCGCGACCTGCTCACCAATACGGCCTCGGTTCGTCCGCATCCAGCGGGCGGCTACTGCGCTCAGCCTGCGAACGCAGGCACGTGCGGCAGCGGCCTGCTGGATGCCGGTAAGGCCATCGCGCTTCACAACCTGCGTCGTCCGACCGTTACGGCAGCGGATCAAGCTGCCACCGCCAACACCCAAGTCACGCTCAGTTCGTCGGTTGCTGCCGGAACGTCTGGCGGAACGACCTACACCTACCAGTGGACACAAACAGCGGGCCGCAGCGTCACCCTGTCCAGTGCGACCTTAGCCCAACCGACGTTCACCGCGCCGGTGGCCAACGGCCCGCTCACGTTCACCGTCACTGCGACCGACAACAACGGCTACCGCAGCGCGGCGCAGACCAAGACCGTGACGGTCAGCGGCGGTGCCGATGCGCCCGCGATCACAGCACAGCCGCAGCCTGCAACGGTCAACGTCGGCCAGACCGCGACTTTCTCTGTGACCGCAACGGGCACGGCACCGTTGACGTATCAATGGAGCCGCAACGGTACGGCCGTCAACGGCGCAACGGCGGCGAGCTACACCACACCGGCCACCGGGGCAGGTGACTCGGGCGTCACTTACACGGTCACGATTACCAACGCTGCCGGCAGCGTGACAAGCAGCGGCGCGACACTGACCGTCAATGCCGCGCCCCCGCCGCCGAGCGGTGGTGGTGGCGGCGGCGGTTCGTTGCCGCTGCTGCCCTTGGCCCTGCTCATGGCGCTCTCGCTCGCCCGCCGGGTTCGACGCGTCTAGATCTTTCCTGCACGAAGAAAACGCCGCGCTTTGCGCGGCGTTTTTTTCCGGCGTCGTGACTGCAGCGCAGCACGCGACAGGGTCAGTTGCTTCTTGTTACCGCTGACTTCCATCGAGGGTCAACCTTGGTGCCGTCCCGGCCGTCTGACTTGTTGCTTTCGGTGGTTGATCAGCCAATTGCCGGGCAGGCAGGTCGCTAGCCCGGATGTTTCACCAGTCACTGTTGTATGGGCCTGGTGGAGCAAGTGACCGTGCCATTTGGGCGTTTCT
>JBIIZX010000040.1:0-12481 GCA_044346055.1 Burkholderiaceae bacterium
CGAGCTGCGCGACCTGCATCGGATAAACGCGGTCGCCAAACCAGTCGGCCAGCGGCGGCACCAGCAGTGCCGGCACCAGCGTGCCGCCAAACGGAATCACCGCAAACACCAGCAGCACTGGCGCAAAGGCCACCCACGGCGCCACCGCGTAGGCGTACCAGTCGTAGGTCTTGGGCCGCCAATCCTCTTTCACGAGCATCTTCAGGCCGTCGGCCATGCCGTGAAACAGTCCCCACCACACCAGCTTGACCTGTGTGCCCGGGATGCGGATGTAGGCGCGATTGGCACCAATGCGGTCCGACATCAGCGCCGCCTGCTTGCGCTCGACCCACGTGAGGATGGTGCCAAAGCCCATCAGCACCGAGATGGCATAGAGGATGAACATGACGGCGATGACGAGGTCCTGGGTCATCGGGCCAGCTCCGCGCGCGCTGTGCGCGTGAGATCGCCGCCGGGCGCAGTGACGGCGGCATCCGATGCAGCGGCGACAGCCGCACCGAGCGCATCGAACAAAGCCTCGGCGTCGATCACGCCAGCCGGCTTGTTGGAACACGGCAGGAAGGCGTTCTCAACACCGTCACAGTTGGTGTAGTGCCCCCGCCTTTCGGTCTGCACGCTGATCGGCACGAACACGTCGGCGTGGCCGTTTTCGGGTGCGACCCAGGCGCCGAGCAAGATGGTCGGCACAGCGGGCGGCAGCGCAGTCCAGGCCACGCCCTCGCCCCAGGCCAGCACCAGGTCGCAGTCCCTGGCGATCTCGCCTGTGGCGCTGCCAAAGAGCGCGCGCACGCCGGCCGTGTTCGGATTCTTGTCGGCGCGGATCAACAGCCCGTCCTCGACCACCTCGCCCGGTGCCGGCACGCGGTCGGCTTTCAGCACCCGTGCAAAGCGCTCGCCCAACGCCCGCTTGAATGCCGCCAGCTCCTCATTGGAGGCAGCAGACGACAGCAGCACGGCCGGGCGCTGCGCGCGCTCGATCAGCGCGCGCGCTGCGGCAATTGCCGCTGCGAGCGGGACGGGCGCGCCGCGTTGCAGGGCCTGGGTGGCGCGCGGCCGCTCCAGGTGCTGGGCAAGATCGCGACCCCAGTTGCAGATCCACGGACCGGGCATCGTGGTGCTGCCCGCCTGCGCGGCATGGGGTGTCACACGCACGATGCGCGTGTTCTCCCGCGTTTGTTCACGGAAGTGCGGCGCGTTGAGCTGCCACGCGCGCTTGCGCGTCCACAGATCGACCTTGCAGCCGCGCGCGCAGCCCGGGCACACGCTTTCAGTGGGCTGCAGGTACCACACCCGCGCCTGGTGCAGGAAGGACTTCGACAGCAGCGCGCCGACCGGGCACAGATCGACCACGTTGTCGGAATACGCGTCGGCATCGAGCGCGCCGGTGCCCGTGGTGCGGATCAGAGATGCATCACCGCGCTGCTGCACGCCCAGCGCATTGCTGCCCGAGACCTCGCGCGTAAAGCGCACGCAGCGCGTGCACAGGATGCAGCGTTCGTTGTCCAGCACGATTCGCTGCGACAGCTCGACGTACTTGGTCGCATGGACCTTGGGCACGGTCGAGATCGAGGGCGCGCCGTTGTGCTCGTAATGGTGGTCCTGCAGCAGGCATTCGCCGGCCTTGTCGCAGATGCCGCAGTCCACAGGGTGGTTGAGCAGCAGGAACTGCAGGGTCTGCTGGCGGCGCGCCCGCACCGTGGGCGAGTTGGTCAGCACGCGCATGCCCTCGGTCACCGGCATGTTGCAGGCGATCTCGGTCCATCCTGCGCTTGCAGAACCCGCGCCGGCATCACCCTCGACCTCGACCACGCACACGCGGCAGTTGCCCGCCACCGACAGCTGCGGATGCCAGCAGAAGGTCGGAATCGTGACACCGGCAGCGCGCGCCGCCTGCATCACGGTCTGGCCCGGCTCGGCATGCAGCGCGCGGCCGTCGATGAAGAACTCAGGCATGGGCCGCCTCCTGCAGCGCCGCCGGCATCGCGGCCAGATCGAGCACGCCGCCCATCATCGAGCGCTGATGGCGGATGTAGTACTCGAACTCCTCGCGGTACTTGGCCAGGATGCCGACCGTGGCATAGCCCGCGGCGTCTCCCATGCCGCAAATGGTGGTGCCGTCGTTGGCCTCGGAGACGCGGATCAAAGTGTCGATATCGCCCGGCCGGCCGCGGCCCGCCACGATGCGGTCAATGCTCTGGTGCAACCAGCCCATGCCCTCCCGGCACGGCGTGCACTGGCCGCAGGACTCGTGGTGATAAAAGCGCAGCATCACCTGCAGCAGCCGCACCATGCACGTGCCCTCGGCAATGGCGATCATGCCGCCCGAGCCCAGTTGCCAGCCCTTCGCCTCGAAGGCCTTGTGGTCGTAAGTTAGGTCGGTGATCTCGGCGGCCGTCAGCACCTTGGTCGAGATGCCGCCCGGCACGATGCACTTGAGCGCGCGCCCCTCACGTATGCCGCCACAGTCCTCGAACAGAAAGCGCGCGACCGGGTAGCCGTACTCGACCTCGTACACCCCGGGCCGCGCGATGTGGCCGGAGATCGACACCAGCTGCGTGCCCGGGCTCTTGGGCGTGCCCACGGAGCGAAAAGCGGCCGCACCGTCGCGGATGATCCCGGTGACGTTCGCCAGCGATTCGACGTTGTTGATCACGGTGGGCCGCTGGTAGAGGCCGCGCACCGTCAGCCGCGGCGGCCGGTTGCGCGGATAGCCGCGCTTGCCCTCGATCGAGGTGATGAGCGCCGAGGCCTCGCCGCACACGTACGAGCCGGCGCCGCGATAAACGACGATGTCGCAGGCGAAGTCGGTGCCCAGGATGTGGCTGCCGAAGTAGCCAGCCTCGTACGCCTCCTCGACGGCAAACTGCAGGCGGCGATACGGCAGATCGAATTCGCCGCGGATGTAGACGAAGCAGTTGCGCACCTGCAGCGCGTAGCTGGCGAGCAGCATCGACTCCAGCAGCACATGCGGGTTGTGCTGCAGGATCCAGCGGTCCTTGAAGGTGCCGGGCTCGCCCTCGTCGGCATTGGCGCACAGGTAATGCGGCTGCCCGTCGTTCAGGTGCACCACCGACCACTTGCGCCCCACCGGGAACGCGGCGCCGCCATGGCCGAGCAAGCCGGCGGCGGTCACCTCCTTGGTGATGTCCTCCGGCCGCAGCGTTTTCAACGCCCGCTCGAGCGTGGCGTAGCCGCCGCGCGCGCGGTACTCAGCCAGCCGGTGCGAGGTGGCAGTCACCGGGAAGGTCATGAGGAGTTGGCGGCCGGGCATGGCTAGGCGACACCCGAAGGCAAGTCGGCGCAGAAAGCACCGTCGCCCCGGCCCCCGACTGAAGCACTCGAGGGCAGGCTGCGGCCAGAGCCTAATTTGAGATGCTGCAACTTCGCGCTCGGCCGCACCCCGCGACCGCGTGCCTGGATCCAAGGCCCGCGCGTCCAAACTGCTTGCGTGTCATTCCCGCGCAAGCGGGAATCTCCTGAGGACGACGCAAAGACTGGATTCCCGCTTGCGCGGGAATGACACACCAATGTCGTCGCCGCGGCCCCAGACAAAACCGTTCGCCGGCAGGCTGCGGCGAGTGCATCGTGTCGTTGACCCGTTGCAAAGACGCTGGGTTTCCGCCGTAGCCTGCCCCCGAGTGTTTTTGTCGGAGGCGGGAACGACGCGGTTGCGCGCGACATGCTCACGGCAACCGCTCCAGCAACGCATCCAGTTGCGCCGTGCTCAGCGCCTCGTGATACGCCTCGTTGACCATCACCACCGGGGCCGTGCCGCATGAGCCCAGGCACTCGACCGTCGACAGCGTGAAGCGGCCATCGGGCGTGGTTTGTCCGCAGGCCAGACCAAGGCGCTGCTGCAGGTTCTGCTGCAGGCGTTCGCCGCCGCACATGGCGCAGGACACGTTGCGGCACACCTTCAGGTGCCAGCGGCCCACTGGCGCGCGGCGGAACATGCCGTAGTAGCTGAGCACCTCCTCGACCTGGATGCGCGGCACGCCGAGCACCTCGACCACGAGGTCGATGTCTTCATCGGCCACATAGCCGCGCTCCTGCTGGATGCGGTGCAGGCAGGGCAGCGTCAGCGAGGAGCGGAAGTCCTCGCCCGGCCCCTGCGGGTAGCGCGCGTACATGCGCTCGAACTCCGGCAGCAGATGCCGCATCGAGCCGCTGCGCGCCGCATTGGGCTGCGGCGGCAGCACGGCCGCATCATTGGGGCGCAGCACCGCACTCATTAGCTCCCCCTCATGGACTTAGTCTCATGGGCTGCGTCTCATCACCAGCACCACATCAATCGCACCACCACATCGACCGTACCTCATCGGTCGCACTCCCCGCCGATCATGTTGATCGAGCCGAAAGTCGGCACCATGTCGGCCAGCTGATAGCCGTCGAACAGCCGGTGCGCGCCACCCATGTGATAGAAGCTCGGCGAGCGCACATGCACGCGATACGGGTTGCCGGGTCCGGCGCTTGCTGGGCTGCTCACCAGATAGAAGCCCAGCTCGCCATTGGCACCCTCGTGCGCCACGTAGATCTCGCCGGGCGGCACGCGCGGCCCGTCGATCACCAGCTTGAAGTGATTGATGAGCGACTCGATCTCGCCGTAGACGAGGTGCTTGGGCGGCAGCGTGCAGCGCCGGTCATCGACGTTCAGCGGTGTGTCGCCGTGCTCGGCCAGGAGGTCGACCAGCTGGCGGATCATGTGGATCGATTCGTCCATCTCGCGCATGCGCACCACGTAGCGGTCGTAGTTGTCGCCCTGGATGCCCACCGGCACCTCGAAGTCGAGTTCGGGGTAGGCCAGGTAAGGCCGGTCCTTGCGCAGGTCGCGCGCGGCGCCGGTGGAGCGCAGCATCGGACCGGTGAAACCCCAGTTGATCGCCTCGGCCATGCTGATCTGCCCGATGCCACGCATGCGATCGATGAAGATGCGGTTGCGGTCCACCAGCGCGTGCACGCGGCCGGTGAACTCGTCGTGCTCGACGAGGATCTTTTCCAGCCGCTCGAGCCAGCCCGGTGGCAGGTCGCGCGCCAGACCGCCAATGCGGCCAAAGCTGTAGGTCACGCGCGCGCCGGTCACATCGGCCAGGTGCTCGTAGATTCTGTCGCGGATCGTGACCAGATACAGAAACGCGGTCATCGCGCCGAGCTCCATCAGCGAGGCGGCGATGCAGGTCAGATGGTCGGCCACCCGCGAGTACTCGCCCAGCAGCGTGCGCAGGTAGCGGCAGCGCGGCGTGATCTCGATTCCCATCAGCTGCTCCACGGCGTCGCAGTAGGCAAAGTCGTTGAGCAGTGCCGAGCAGTAGTTCAGCCGGTCAACATAGGGAATCAGTTTGTGCCAGGTGTGCGACTCGCACTCCTTTTCAAAGCCGCGATGCAGGTAGCCGCAGTGCACGTCAGTGCGCAATATCTTCTCGCCCTGCAACTCCGCCACCACCTGCACGGTGCCGTGGGTGGCCGGATGCGACGGGCCGATGTTGACGATCACCGAGTCGTCACGCGAGGCGGTAAACGCCGGGCGAATCGGGTTGGGATACCCGTCGTCGTCGCGCGGCGCGTGCACCAGTTCACTGCGCGTTACGGTGTTGGCGCGCTCGATCCCAAGGGCGGCGGGATCGTTGCCGTCGATGCCTTGGTCCGCATCCGCCGCTTCAATGCCCCAGCCATGATTAAACGCCGCCGGCAGCGGCTCGCGCAGCGGCACCAGCGGCTGCTCATGGTGCTGGTCGTAGTCCTTGCGCAGCGGATGGCCGATGAATCCTTCGTACAACAGCAGCGGCCGCAGATCGTCGTTGCCGTCAAAGCCGATGCCAAACATTTCATGGCACTCGCGCTCGGCAAAGCGGGCGCTGCCATACAGGTGGGTCAAGGTCGGCACCGCGCTCGCCTCGTCCACCTGCGCCTTAACCCGCACGCGCATGAAGTTCTGGGTGGAGTAGAAGTGCCAGAGCACGTCAAAGCGGGGCGCGCGCTGCGGCCAGTCCACGGCGGTGACGTCGAGCAGCAGATCGAAGCCGAAGCCGGTCTTCAGCCGGACAGCGAGGCCCGCGACCAAGGCCGGCGGACTGTCGAGCACGAGCACGCCGTGCTCCATGCGGCCGCCGGCCTGCATGAGGTCGGCGGTCGGCTGCATATCGCGCCCGCCCATTAGAACCGCTCCGTGACGATGGGGTGGCGCTGGTGCGCGATGCGCTCCTGCAGCAGCATGATCCCGTCGATGACCGTCTCGGGTCGCGGTGGGCAGCCGGGCACGTAGACATCCACCGGCAGCAGGCGATCGATGCCCTGCACCGTGGCGTAGTTGTCATAGAACCCGCCGCTGGTGGCGCAGGCGCCAAAGGCCATCACCCACTTGGGCTCGCACATCTGCTCGTACACGCGCAGCAGCACCGGCGCCTGCTTGTGCGTGACCGTGCCCACCACCATCAGCAGATCGGCTTGGCGGGGCGAAAAACGCGGCAGCGCGGCACCAAAACGGTCCGTATCGTAAGGGGTGGAACTCACCGCCATGAACTCCATGGCACAGCAGGCGGTGACAAAGGGGTAGGGAAAGATCGAGAACTTGCGCGCCCAGCCGATCAGCTCGTCCTTGCGCGTGGCCAGGTACTCGAAGGCACGATGGCGCGCGGGCTGCGCGGAGATCGGCCTGATGGGGATCGTCTTCATTCCGTTACCGCTCATTCCGTTACCGCTCATTCCGTGACCGCTTCAAGCAGCCGCGCCTTGTAGACGTACAGCAGGATCAGGAGCAGGAGCGCGACGAAGATCGCGAACGTGGCCAGCATGAAGCCGGTGACCGGCCGCGCGCCGAGCGCCCAGATGAACAGGAACACCGTCTCCAGGTCGAACAGGATGAACACGATCGCCACCGCGTAGTACTTGATGGGCACGGCCTTGACGTTGACCGTCTCCACCGGTGTGGCGCCGCACTCGAATGGCTCGAGCTTCATGCGGCTGGCGCGCGGCTTCGGCCCCAGCACGCGATTGAGCAGCACCATCAGGGCGACGATGCCGAGGATGGCGAGCATGTACAGCAGGAAGACGGTGTAGGGACTCATGGCCCGTACCACTGGGCTCGACGTCCAAACCGCGGGTGCACGGACTCGTTACCGCGCTCGCCTCCTGCGGCCGTGGCGTTCATGCGCAGCGATCTCCCAATGTGTGCCCCGCAGCCCGGTCGAGTGCGTGGTCGTTGTTGTCCTGCCGTGACGACCGCTCGACAAAGCGGCCTGCACAGGATTGACGAAACCTAGACAAGACTGAAAAGCGCGCGTTGATGGCGATCAAGCCGCAGCACCTCGGCGGCGCACCGCCGCCAAACGCGTGGTTCTGCGGTAGACAAAGCGCGCGTCGCACTCAGCTGGCAGCGCGGCGCAGGGTTGACCGAACGGCCGCGCGATCGGGCGCACTCACAGGCGCAAAGCCGGTTACCGCGTTTGACGGCGCCATTGGCCGCGGGGCGGGTCGCCCCGCCATTGCGCGCGCCGGTTGCCGCGCATGGCCGCGCCACCGGCCGCGCCATTCGCGCCCGGCTTGATGGCTGTCAGGCCGCCCGGGGCCGCCACGGGGCAATGTGGGAGCCAACGGAGGCTCGCCGCTGCTTGACGCGCGAGCCGCCAATCACCTCGGCGCAATCGGCCGATCGGCCCGCAGTGGCCACGCAAAAGGACGCAAGCCATGAGTGCTTCCATCGTCACGGCAACTTCGGCGCCCGCACGGGCACGCAAGAGCGCGTGGCCGGCGCGGCTGGACCTGGCGCAGAGTGTGTCGGGCCTCATCCTCGGCCTGTTCATGTGGGGCCACATGTTCTTCGTGTCCTCGATCCTGCTGGGCAAGGACGCCATGTGGATGATCACGCGGATGTTCGAGGGCTACTTCATCTTCGGCACCGCGTATCCGGCGATCGTCTCGATCGTGGTGGCCACGGTGTTCGCGCTCTTTGTGCTGCACGCGGCACTGGCCGTGCGCAAGTTTCCGATCAACTGGCGGCAGTTCAGCACCTACCGCCAGCACATGGGCACCATGCAGCACGAGGACACCACGCTGTGGGCCTGGCAGGTGGCCACCGGCTTTGCACTGTTCTTCCTCGCCTCGGTGCACCTGTACCAGATGCTGATGCACCCGGGGCTGATCGGGCCGTTCGAATCAGCCGAGCGCGTGTTCAACGGCCGCTGGTGGCCGCTGTATCTGGTGCTGCTGTTCGCTGTGGAGATCCACGGCGGCGTGGGGTTGTATCGACTGGCCGTCAAATGGGGCTGGTTCGAAGGTGCCAACCCGCGCGCCACGCGGGCGCGGCTGAAGCAACTCAAATGGGGCCTGTCGATCTTCTTCATCGTGCTCGGCCTGACCACGCTGGCCGCCTACATGAAGATCGGCTACGACATCCGCCATGCCGATGCGCCGCGCTACACGCCGGCGTGGCTGGCCAATCCACCGCAGGCTGATCCGCCCGCCTGGTGGCCCTCGTGGCTGAAGGACGCCGGGGAGGTGCGGCCATGAAAGTCGTCTACACCGATGTGTTGGTGGTCGGCGGCGGGCTGGCTGGGCTGCGCATGGCCATTGCGGCCAAGCGGCGCGGCCATGAGGCCATCGTCCTGTCGCTGGTGCCGGTGAAGCGCTCGCACAGCAAGGCCGCGCAGGGAGGCATGCAGGCATCGCTCGGCAACGTGATCAAGGGCCAGGGCGATAACGAGGACGTGCACTTCGAGGACACGGTACGCGGCTCGGACTGGGGCGCCGACCAGGACGTGGTGCGCATGTTCGTCAACACGGCGCCGAAAGCGGTGCGCGAGCTGGCCGCCTGGGGCGTGCCCTGGAGCCGTGTGCGCGCCGGCGACCGCCAGGTGGTGATCAACGGCCAGAAAGTCACCATCACCGAGCGCGCTGAAGCACACGGCACCGTGGCGCAGCGCGACTTTGGCGGCACCAAGAAATGGCGCACCTGCTATGTGGCCGATGGCACCGGTCACGCCATGCTGCAGGCGGTGAGCGACCAGGTGATCGCGGCGGCGATCCCGGTGCACGAGCGCACCGAGGCGCTGGCACTGATCCACGATGCCGGCCGCTGCCATGGTGCGGTGGTGCGCGATCTCATCACGGGCGAGCTGACCGCGTATCTGGCGAAAGCGACTGCGATTGCCACGGGCGGCGCGGGGCGGCTGTATCGCGTCACCACCAATGCGGTGATCTGCGAAGGCATCGGCCACGCGTTGGCGCTCGACACAGGCGTGGCGGCGCTCGGCAACATGGAAGCGGTGCAGTTTCACCCCACCGGCATCTTTCCGGCCGGCATCCTGGTCACCGAAGGCTGCCGCGGCGACGGCGGCCTGCTGAAGGATGCCGAGGGCCATCGCTTCATGCCGGATTACGAGCCGGAGAAAAAAAAGCTGGCCTCGCGCGACGTGGTCAGCCGCCGCATGGAAGAGCACATCGCCAAGGGCAAGGGCGCGAAGTCACGCTTTGGCGAGCACCTGTGGCTCGACATCACGCTGCTGGGCGAACACCATATCAAGCACAACCTGCGCGAGGTCTACGAGATCTGCCATTACTTCCTGGGCGTTGATCCAACGCGCGAAATGATCCCGGTGCGGCCCGCGCAGCACTACACCATGGGCGGCGTGCGCACCGGGCCTACCGGCGAGAGCTCGCATCTAAAGGGCCTGTTCTCGGCCGGCGAAGCAGCCTGCTGGGACATGCACGGCTTCAATCGCCTGGGCGGCAATTCGGTGGCCGAGACCGTGGTGGCCGGCATGATCGTCGGCGAGTTCATCGCCGACTTTTGCGACCGGCCCGAAAACGACGTCGACATCCCCGCCGGCGTGGTGCGCGAGGCCATGCAGCGCGAGCAGGCCAAGCTCAGTGGCCTGGTCTCGTCCGATGGCAGCGAAGACGCCAGTGCGCTGCGCCAGCAGATGCAGGAGATCATGACCGCCAAGGTCGGCATCTTTCGCCGTGGCGAAGACCTGGCGCAGGCGGTCGATCAGTTGCAACAGCTGCTGGTGAAAAGCCGCAACATCGGGCTCAAGCGCTCGAGCCCCGGCGCCAATCCGGAGCTGGTTACCGCCTACCGCACGCAGATGATGCTCAAGCTGTCGCTCACGGTGGCCTATGGCGCGCTGATGCGCACCGAAAGCCGCGGCGCGCACTACCGGCAGGACTTTCCGCGCCGCGATGACTCAACCTGGCTCAAGCGCACGCTGGCCACCTGGCAAGACCCGTCCGACACGCTACCCACCCTCACCTACGAGGCGCTGGACGTGCGCCGCATGGAGCTGCCGCCAGGCTGGCGCGGCTACGGCACCAAGGACTACGTCGACCACCCGGACACCGCGGCGCGGCAGGCCGAGGTGGAGGCCGCCAGGCAAGCCGCACCCGACCGCTTTGCCTTGCAGCAGGCGCTGATGCCGTACCAGCATCTGCTGCCCGAGCGGCTGCGCGGTCGCAATGAGCGCGTGGATGAACCGTTTGCGCCACCGGATGGCGCAGCGCCCGCCACTCAACGGAGGGCCGCGTGATGCTCGAACAGAAGATCATGCTGATGCCCAAGGGCACGACAGCAGTGTCGGCGGCGCAAGCGGATGACGGCAAGGTCCGTGACGGCCAGCAGTTGACGATCAAGGTGATGCGCTTCAACCCGCGCGATCCGGCCAGCGTGCCGTATCTCGAGTCCTATGCGCTCGAGCAGACCGCGGGCATGACGCTGTTCATCGCGCTCAACGAGATCCGCGAGAAACTCGATCCGTCACTGCAGTTCGACTTCGCGTGCCGGGCGGGCATCTGCGGCAGCTGCGCGATGGTAATCAACGGCCGGCCGACGCTGGCCTGTCGCACCCTGACCAAGAACGTGGGGCCGCAGATCGTGCTGGCGCCGCTGCCGGGCTTCGAGCTGATTGGCGACCTGTCGGTCAACACCGGCAAGTGGATGCGCGCGATGAGCGAGCGCATCGAGGGCTGGCTCCATATGAAGGAGCAGGAGCTCGACCTCACCCGCATTGAAGAGCGCATGGAGCCGGAGCTGGCCGAGAAGATCTACGAGCTGGACAGGTGCATCGAGTGCGGCTGCTGCATCGCCGGCTGCGGCACGGCGCGCATGCGCGAGGACTTCATCGGCGCGGTGGCACTGAACCGCCTTGCGCGCTTTCGCCTCGACCCGCGCGACACGCGCACCGACGCCGAGTTCTATGACGTGATCGGCGACGATGATGGCGTCTTTGGCTGCATGTCACTCCTGGGCTGCCACGATGTGTGCCCCAAGGACCTGCCGCTGCAGACGCAGATCGCGTTCATGCGCCGCAAGATGGTGGCGGAGGGGTTGCGCTAGCGGCTCGAGCGACAGCCTCGAGCAGCCGGCGGCCCCCGCAGCCTGGTGGAGCCAGGTGGAGCCTGGCGGGGGCCTCCTGGGGCATCGTTCGGCTCGTTTGAATTCGCCTGCGCTGATCGCCTTCGCTACGGCAGCAGCGCCGCGCGGTCCAGGCCACGCATCGCCTGCCATCACCATGATGCAACTTCCATCGCGCCATGGCGTATTCGACACTGTGCGTACGGCAGGGGCGTCTCTGCGCCGTCATGAGCAGTGCGCACACTGTGCGCATGCATCACCTGGCCGACATCATCGACACGATCTTCACCGAACTCATGGCGCTCATCGACCGTGCGCTTGGCCGCGCCGCCAACGGCGCGCCGCCGTCGTCTTCGGCCTGACGCTCCGTTCCAGCGCGCCTTATTGCGCTGAGTGCGCTGACTGCAGTGGCCGCGCTCCCGTGTTGCGGCCAAAGCCGTGGCGGAACGTCGCCACCAGATACGGCAGCAGCACGATGATCACCGCAGCACTGCCAAAGGCACCCGCGACGCCGTGCATGCGCAGCCCGCTGTAGGCGCTCACGCCAATCACCAGCAGCATCACCACAAAGCCCAGCTTGCCCAGCCAGGCCGGTGCGAATGACTTGCGCCAGGCAAACGCGATCAGCGGCAGGCAGAGCACGAGGCCGATGACGGCACCGGCCCACGCACCGCGGGTCATCGCCGTGAACGGCAACGGCAGCAGCACCAGCGCCACCAGCAGCACGGCATAACACTTCCAGGCAAGTGCTCGCCAGCGGTCAACGTTCATCGGCGGGCGTTGCTGCAGGCGACTGTGGGCGTGGGCATGCAAGTGAAGGCGCGGGAGAGGGCGCGAGCCAAGCGCCGACGCAATTGTGAACAGCGGCCAGCCCGCGGCAATCCTGCCGCGCACCGGGATTTCTCCGCATTATGTTCAATGCGCGCATGCAATGCACGTTCGCTGTGCGCCACGCACCAGCCAAAGGCATGGCGCCCGGCCCGACGCGCTGCCGCTTTGGCTCGCGCGCCACGGCCCTGCGTGCGCTGCAATAAGCCTTGCGCATAGGCAAGTCCTGCCGGCGCCAGCGGCGTAGCTTGAAGTCCTCGTCCCCATGAGGTGAAACCATGTCAAGCATCGTTCACGATGGCCCCAGCGTTC
>JBIIZX010000400.1:0-3702 GCA_044346055.1 Burkholderiaceae bacterium
GACGTTATCGAGCATCCGCATTGCCGTGCGGATGGTCTTCTTCAGCTTGGCCTGGTCGAGCACCATGCCGCCCTGGCCATCGGCAACCATGTGCGCGGGCATGTTGACCGAGCCCAGGTTGCACACGGCGATCTCGCTGCCCGAGGTGTTCAGCGTGATCTCGGTGCAAAGGTTGGAGCTGTGGATGGTGCCGACATGCTGCTGCGGCGAGCGCAGGTTGCAGGCGTCCTTGAAGGTGATCCAGGGATGCCCGGTCTCGAACAGCATCGAGAGCATCTTGCGCCACAGCTGCAGCGCCGGGATCTTCTTGAAGAGCTTCAACTCGCCGCGCGCGGCTTTCTCTTCATAGCGCGCATAGGCCTGCTCAAAGGCCTTGCCGGTCTTGTCGTGCAGGTCCGGGCAGTCGCTGGGCGAGAACAGAGTCCAATCACCACCCTCCATCACCCGCCGCATGAACAGATCGGGAATCCAGTTGGCCGTGTTCATATCGTGAGTGCGCCGGCGATCGTCGCCCGTGTTCTTGCGCAGCTCCAGAAACTCCTCGATGTCCAAGTGCCATGACTCCAGGTAGCAGCACACCGCGCCCTTGCGCTTGCCGCCCTGGTTGACTGCCACCGCCGTGTCGTTGACGACCTTGAGAAAGGGCACCACGCCCTGGCTCTTGCCATTGGTGCCCTTGATGTGCGAGCCCAGCGCGCGCACCGGCGTCCAGTCATTGCCCAGGCCGCCGGCGTACTTGGCGAGCAGCGCGTTTTCCTTGATCGCCTCGTAGATGCCATCGAGATCGTCCGAGACCGTGGACAGGTAGCACGACGACAGCTGCGAGTGCTTGGTGCCGCTGTTGAACAGTGTTGGCGTCGAGCTCATGAAATCGAAGCTGGAAAGCACGTCGTAGAACTCGATGGCGCGCGCCTCGCGGTCGATCTCGTTCAGCGCCAGGCCCATGGCAACGCGCATGAAGAACCCCTGCGGCAGCTCGAAGATGCGGCCGTCGTGGTGCAGGAAATAGCGGTCGTACAGCGTTTGCAGCCCGAGGTAGTTGAACTGCAGGTCACGCTCGGGCTTCAGCGCCCGCGCCAGCCGCTTCAGGTCAAATAGCGCCAGCTTGTCGTCCAGCAGCTCGGCCTCGATGCCGTACTTGATGAACTTGGGGAAGTACTCGGCATAACGACTGCCATGCCCGTCATCACCCTGCATCTGCTCCTGCGTGACTTCCTCGCCCAGCACCTCGCGCCGCAGCGTGTGCAGCAGCAGGCGGGCGGTGACGTAGGTGTAGGACGGCTCTTTCTCCAGCAGCGCGCGCGCGGCCAGGATGGTCGACTTGTAGACCTCTTCGAGCGGCACACCGTCGTACAGATTCTTGACGGTGTCATCAAGAATTGCCTGCGGCGAGGCGTCTGGCAGGCCCACGCAGGCCGATTCGACCAGGCCGCGGATGCGCTGCATGTCGAGCGGCACGCGACTGCCGTTTTCGATCATTGTGAGCGGCGCGGCCGCGCTGTCCTTGACCGGGACCTCCCTGGCCTTGGCAGCGCGCTCCTGCGCACGCTTCTCGCGGTAGATGACATAGGCGCGCGCAACATCGTGGGCGCCATCACGCATCATCACCAGCTCGACCTGGTCCTGAACTTCCTCGATATGAAAGGTGCCGCCGGCCGGCTGCCGGCGCATCAGCGCCTGCACCACGGAGGCGCTCAGTTTCTCGACCTGCTCGCGGATCGCCGCCGAGGCCGCACCCTGGCCACCACGCACGGCTAAAAACGCCTTCGTCATCGCCAGCGCGATCTTCGAAGGCTCAAAGGCCACCACCGCGCCATTGCGGCGGATCAGCTTGTAATCGGCATAACTGGTTGCAGGCGCGCCCCCTGCGGTGATCGGCGTGCCCGCCGCAGGTTCGATTCGCGGGGTCGAAACCGAACCCGCGGCAACGGCGGAGACCGCCTGTTGGTGTTGCATGTGACCTCCGGTCAATTCTTATGAAAGTGGCCCGTGTGCAGCCACGTTGGCCACAACCTATTGATTGCCCCGCACTTCCAACCCCAAGGAGGAGGGGCAGGACGCCCGCCTGGGCAGCGGGCCAGCGCTGTCAGGATCAACGCAGCGGACGGAAAGCCATGGCGCAAGCCCCCGCTCGCACCCCAACACCTTGTGTTTCCCCGCCGTTGCTGCCCAACAACTAGTGTGTGGCGGATCATAGGGAAGGATTCCCGCGAACTCAACATGAAAATCACGTGACGTGGCAGAAGGTGGCCCGCGTGATCTTCGACCGCGTCAACTTGGCTCGCGGCGTGTCAACCGAGCAGGACAAAACGAACGGGCAGGCGATGACAGGCGCAGTGCAATGCGGCGCGCCGCTACAGCTGCGCGCTGTGAAGCGCAGCAGCTTGGTGCCCGAGGGAAGGAGAGAAAAGGACTCTGCCTGGCTGGCGCAGGCGCGCCAGCCAGGCAGAGTCAGCCGCGCGTGAGTCCGGTCTGCGCGGTGAACTGCGTCCAGTCAAACAGGGGGCCCGGGTCGGTCTTGCGGTCCTGGGCGATGTCGCTGTGGCCGCAGGCCAAGGTGATCGGCAGCCCAGCGCGCAGCGCGGCGGTCAGGGCGGCGAGCGCCGCGTACTGCGCGTCGCAGAAGGGTGTGAAGTCAGTGCCTTCGAGTTCGACGCCCACAGAAAAATCGTTGCAGCGGGCGCGGCCGCGATGGAGCGAGGCACCCGCATGCCAGGCACGGTCATGGCAGGACACAAACTGGGTGATGCGGCCGCTGCGTTCGATCACGAAGTGTGCGGACACGCGCGCGCCGGCGAGCGTCGCGAAGAACGGATGAGCTGCCAGGTCGAGCGTGCCACGGAAAAAAGCAGCAATGTGGTCTCCGCCAACGCTGCCCGGCGGCAGCGTGATGTTGTGCAGCACCAAGAGGTCGATCGTCGTGCCCGCCGGCCGCGCATCGTGATGCGGCGAAGGCAGGCGGCGCACCCCGTCTCCGTGGACCCAACCCTCGGGGTCCAGCTGCAGCCCACGGTGCGCCGGCGCAGCGGCCGCTGCGCTGTTGCGGCCATTGCTGCCGTCGCCCTCGCCACCACTCATGGCGCCTCCACCGCCGGTGCCGCCATCGCGGCGGCCACGGCGGTCCGCAGCGCAGCTACGGTCAGTTCACAATTGATCGGCGCGTGGTAGCGGCCGTCGATGAACAGATGCAGCGCCGGCAGATGAAACACCTCGAACTCGCGCGCCAGCCCGGCTTGCTCGGCAGCATCGATCCACAGCAAGTGCGGCACACCGGCGCTTTGCGCCTGCGGCACCAACGACACGGCGCGCTGGCAGGCACCGCAGCCGGCCTGGCCAAAGAGCACGAGGGTGGGGCCGAGCCACCGCGCGACTGTTTGATGAAAGTCACCTTCGAGCACGCGGCGCCAAGCCGGCACCGCCGTTGCTGACCCGTGATCGCCGCGATCGCTGTGGACGCAGTCATCGATACGATTGACTCGGTCAACCGCCTCGCCGCCCGACCCGAGCGTCACTTCAATCCCAGCCGCTGCATGCGATAGCGCAGCTGCCGGAACGTGATGCCCAGCAGCTGTGCGGCGGCGGTGCGGTTGTTGCGCGTGCGCACCACGGCTGCGCGAATGGCATCGCGTTCGAGCGCATCCAGGTAAGCCGGCAGGTTGTTGGGGATGCCTTCAATAATCGCAAAACTCTCGGGGGGCAGCT